>NZ_JBWKXQ010000079.1:0-29866 GCF_059423125.1 Variovorax sp. GW531-E2
CTCCCCGACCCCCGCCCAAGCGCCGCGCGGCCGATCTGGCCTACGACGCCATCGAGGCGCTGCTGTCCACCATGCAGCTGGAGCCCGGCAGCCAGATCGTCGAGGCCGAGCTGGCCGAGCGCACGGGCCTGGGCCGCACGCCGGTGCGCGAGGCGCTGATGCGCATGGTGTCGATCGGTCTCATCGTGCAGCAGCCGCGCCGCGGCCTGCTGGTGTCGACCATCGACCTGGCCGACCACCTCGACGTGATCCAGACCCGCCGCGTGCTCGAGCAGCTGATCGCGGCCTGCGCCGCGCGCCGCGCCACCGCGCCGCAGCGCCAGGCCATCGTGCGCTGCGCCGAGGCCATGGTCGAGGCCGCCGGCCGCGGCGACCTGAACGACTACATGCAGGCCGACCGCGCGCTCGA
Organism: Variovorax sp. GW531-E2; assembly: GCF_059423125.1. NCBI lineage: Bacteria > Pseudomonadati > Pseudomonadota > Betaproteobacteria > Burkholderiales > Comamonadaceae > Variovorax > Variovorax sp. GW531-E2. The sequence continues at coordinate 410 of NZ_JBWKXQ010000079.1, forward strand.
CCTCGTCACCCATCACGCGAGCCACAACGACTCGGCGGTGAAGGCGGTGGTGCCGCTGATCGTGCAGTGCCGGCGCTTCTGGTACGCCTACCAGCACGAGGGCGAGATCGTCGAGGGCGCCAACGCGCACCTCGAACTGGCGCAGGGCATCGCCACCGGCGACGAGGCCGCGGCCATCGCGGGCGCCGAGCGGCTCATGGACTACCTCGAAGTCTTCGCCCGGAAAATCATCGACAAGTAGGCCGAAGGGCCTCGCCTGCCCCCGTCCACACCGGGGAACTACGCGTGATCTGCCGGCGCCTTCGCCGCATACTGGCCCGATGGCCGCTGCACCCCGCGCTCGACCCGACGACTTCTTCACCCCCGACGAGTGGCAATCGCTCACCGCGCGCTCGTCCTGGCGGGGTCTGTGGCTGGTGGTGCATTGCTGGGGCGTGATCGGCGCCGCGATGCTGGTGGGCATCGTGTGGCCGTGGACGATCCCGCTCATGGTGCCGATCGTCGGCACGCGCCAGCTGGGCCTGTTCATCCTCATGCACGACGCCGCGCACGCGGGGCTGCACCGCAACCGCAAGGTCAACGACTGGGTCGGCTACTGGCTGTGCTCGCCCACGCTGCGCGACTACCGGCCCTACCACCTGCAGCACCACCGCTTCGTGCAGCAGACCGAAGACCCCGACCTCGTGCTGTCGGCGCCCTTCCCGATCTCGCGCGACTCGATGTGGCGCAAGGTCGTGCGCGACCTCAGCGGCCAGACCTTCTACAAGCAGCGCTTCGGCCACATCGCCGATGCCCTGCGCCAGCGCGCGCCGGGCGAATCGGCGCTGCGCGTGTTCGGGCGCGAGCTCGCGAAGGACAGGCGCTTTCTCATCGGCAACGGCCTGGGCCTGCTGGCCTTCACGCTGGCCGGTGTCTGGTGGGCCTGGGTGCTGATGTGGCTGCTACCGATGGCGACCTGGCTGCCGCTCGTGAGCCGCGTGCGCAACATCGCCGAGCATGCGCTGGTGGCGCAGAACGAGGCCGACCCGCTGCGCCAGGCGCGCACCACGCACGCCGGCTGGCTCGAACGCATCTTCGTGGCGCCCTACTGGGTCAACTACCACTGCGAGCACCACATGTTCACCAACCTGCCCTGCTGGGCGCTGCCGAAGGCGCACCGCCTGCTGCAGCGCCAGGGCGCGACCGCGCGCATGGAAATACAGCCCGGCTACCTGCAGCTGCTGCGCCAGGCAGCGCCAGTGGCGTAAGCCTTCAGCGGCTGGGTGCGGGCTGCACCGCCGCCACCGGCTGCGCACCGCGCTGCGCCTGCTGGCTCAGCCAGATGCTCGCGATCACGATGCCGATGCCCGCCATCTGCCAGCCCGAGAGGCTCTGGCCCAGCAAGGCCCAGCCCAGGATCACGGCCGTCACCGGGCTCAGGAAGGCCAGCGGCGCGATCGCCGAGGGCTCCAGCCGCGCCACGCCACGGAACCACACGATGTAGGTCAGCGCGGCGCCGACCAGGCCGAGCCAGGCGAAGCCGACCCAGTTCATCGCCGTGAGCGCGGGCAGCGGCGGTTCCAGCCACAGCGCCACCGGCAGCAGCAGCAGGCCGCCGGCCGTCAGCTGCCAGGCCGTGAAGGTCAGCGCCGACACCGGCGGCTGCCAGCGGCGGCTCAGCACCGTGCCGAAGGCCATCGACACGGCCGCCGCGAGCGCCGCGGCGATGCCCAGCGCGTCGAGCGCGGCGTTCGGCGTGAGCACCAGCAGCGCCACCCCGCCCATGCCGATCACGGCCGCCGCCACCGACAGCGCGCGCACCGGCGCGCCCAGCAGCAGGCCGGCGAGGAACACCACGAACAGCGGCTGCACCGAAGTGATGGTGGCCGCCACGCCGCCCGGCAGCCGGTAGGCGGCCAGGAACAGCATCGCCCACAGCACCGAGAAGTTCAGCGCGCCCAGCAGCAGGATGCGCCCCCACCACGCCCGGGCCGGCAGCTGGCGCACGATGAGCATCAGCAGCAGGCCCGCCGGCAGCGCGCGCAGCAGCGCCACCGTCAGCGGGTAGTTCGCCGGCAGCAGCTCGGTGGTCACGATGTAGGTGCTGCCCCAGACCGCGGGTGCGATCGCGGTGAGCAGGAGGTCGGTGGTGCGGGAGGTCATGGCTCGAATCTAGGCCGTTGACCTGTGGTTGTGAATGCTCGAATAATGAATTGATTCTTTACTGACAGTCGTCAATCGAGCGCCGGCCTATGGACCATCTCACCGCCCTCAAGGTCTTTCGCACCACCGCCGCGGCGGGCAGCTTCGCCGGCGCCGCGCGGCAGCTGGGGCTGTCGGCCGCGGCCGTCAGCAAGAACATCGCCGAGCTGGAGGCGCACCTGAAGGTGCGGCTGATCAACCGCACCACGCGCAGCATGAGCCTCACCGAGGCCGGCGCGGCCTACGTGGAACGGCTCGCGCGCATCCTCGACGACCTGGACGAGGCCGACGCCGGGCTGGCGCCCGTGGGCGCGAGCCCGGGCGGCGTGCTGCGCGTGAGCGCGCCGCTGACCTTCGCGCTGACCTGCATCTCGCCGCACATCCCCGCCTTCATGGCGCGCCACCCCAACCTGCGGCTGGAGCTGAACCTGCAGGACACCCGCATCGACCTCATCGGCGAAGGCTACGACCTCGCGATCCGCGGCAGCGACCGGCTGGAAGATTCGAGCCTGGTCGCGCGCGAGCTCATGACCATGACCCACGTGCTGTGCGGTGCGCCCGGCTACTTCGCGGCCCACGGCCGGCCCGCCGCGCCGGAAGACCTGAAGGCCCACGAGTGCGTGCAGTTCACGCTGTCGGGCCACGCGAACAAATGGACCTTCCGCCGCGCCGGGCGCAGCGTGGCGGTGCCGATCGACGGGCGCTACAAGGTCAGCTCCAGCATCGCCGTGCGCGACGCGCTGCTCGCGGGCTTCGGCCTGAGCCTGGTGCCGCGCATCTATGTCGAGCAGGAGCTGGCAGCGGGCCGGCTCGAAGCCGTGCTCGCCGACTGGGAGGCCGACCGCACGCCGGTGTACGCCGTGTACCCGTCGCGCCACCTGGCGGCGAAGACGCGGGCCTTTGTCGACTTCCTGCTGGAGCGGTTCGCAGCGCGGTGAGGCGCGCGGGGGCTAGTCGCCCGCCGGTTCGGCGATCTCGGGCGCTTCCCACCCCAGCAGCTCGGCCAGCCGCTGCACGATCCAGCCGGCCTCGGGCACCGACACGCCCGATTCCGGCGTCACCAGCCCCGCGTGGATGCGCCGCAGGATCTCGCTTTCGACCGGCACCTCGGTGTGGTGCTGGATCTGCGCATGGCCCACGAGGTGGCCGGCGAGGTCTTCGCAGATCTCGTAGCGCGCGCGCACCACGTCGATCGGCTCGCTCAGGCGCTGACGCGTGTCGCTGTAGACCGCGAAGAACGAGGGCGGGATGTAGATCTGGTTGTCGTCGGACATGGCGGCGCGTGATGCAGGGCAGGCCCCAATGACAAAACGCGCCCGGGGGCGCGTTCGTCGTGGCTCCGAAGAAAGAGCCGCGGGGGCTGGATCAGCCGCCCTTGCTCGGGCGCTTGCCCGGGTTCTTCTTGCTGCGCGTGGCGGTGCCGCGCTCGAGGCTGATCTTCTGGCCGCCACCGTTGCGCGGCACGGTGTAGCCGGGCATGGGCGTCGGCTTCGGGCTGGCAAGACGGTCGGCTTCGGTACGGATTTTCTTGGGCATGGAAAGCTCGGATAAAAAAGATGGTCGACCCCCGATTAGGCCACATCGGCAGATTTCGTCTGCCAAGCGCCCAAACAGGAGCATGGGAGGGATGTCAGGTCGACTGCGGTGTCAGCAGGCGCACCTTGACGCTCTTGCCCTTCACGCGGCCGTTGCTGAGCTTGCGGGCGGCTTCTTCGGCAATGCCGCGGTCCACCGCGACATAGGTCGAGAACTCGTTGACGTTGATCTTGCCGACCTGGTCCTTGGTGTAGCCGCAGTCGCCGGTCAGCGCGCCCAGCACGTCGCCGGCGCGGATCTTTTCCTTGCGCCCGCCCACGATCTGCAGCGTGGCCATGGGCGGCGTGAGCGGTGCGCCCTTGGCGGGCGTGAGCTCGGCGAGCGGGTGCCATTCGGACTCGCGGCCCTGCAGCTGTTCGATCTTCCCGACGAAGCCCATCTCGTTCATGCTGGCCAGGTTCAGCGCCAGGCCTTCCGAGCCGCCCTGCTGGCCCACGCGGCCGGTGCGGCCCACGCGGTGGATGTGGATTTCGGAGTCGGGCGTCACGTCGACGTTGATCACGGCTTCGAGCTGCGCGATGTCCAGCCCGCGCGCCGCCACGTCGGTGGCCACCAGCACCGAGCAGCTGCGGTTGGCGAACTGCACCAGCACCTGGTCGCGCTCGCGCTGCTCCAGCTCGCCGAACAGCGCCATCGCGCTGAAGCCCTGCGCCTGCAGCACGTCGACGAGGTCGCGGCACTGCTGCTTGGTGTTGCAGAAGGCCAGCGTGCTCACGGGACGGAAATGGTCGAGCAGCAGGCTCACGGCGTGCAGCCGCTCGCTGTCCTTCACCTGGTACCAGCGCTGGCGGATCTTGCTGCCTTCATGCTGGGCTTGCACCGTGATCTGCTCGGGGTTCTTCATGAACTGCTGCGCGAGCTTGGCGATGCCTTCGGGGTAGGTGGCCGAGAACAGCAGCGTCTGGCGTTCCTTCGGGCACTGGCGCGCCACCTTCACGATGTCGTCGAAGAAGCCCATGTCGAGCATGCGGTCGGCCTCGTCGAGCACCAGCGTGTTGAGCGCCGAGAGGTCGAGGTTCTCGCGCTCCATGTGGTCCATGATGCGGCCCGGCGTGCCCACCACGATGTGCGCGCCGTGCTCCAGGCTGGCGATCTGCCCGCGCAGCGCGACGCCGCCGCACAGCGTGACGACCTTGATGTTTTCTTCGGCGCGCGCCAGGCGGCGGATCTCGGTCGTGACCTGGTCGGCCAGCTCGCGCGTGGGGCACAGCACCATCGCCTGGATGGCGAAGCGGCGCGGGTTCAGGTTGGACAGCAGCGCCAGTGCGAAGGCGGCGGTCTTGCCGCTGCCGGTCTTGGCCTGGGCGATCAGGTCCTTGCCGAGCAAGGCGGGCGGCAGCGCGGCGGCCTGGATGGCCGTCATCTGCGTGTAGCCGAGCTGGGTGAGATTGGCCAGCATCTGGGGCGACAGCGCCAGCGTGGCAAAGCCGTGGGGTTCGGCCTGGAGGCCGCCGGCTGGGGAGGTGGTGGAGTTCATCGTTCGGCAGCCGGAGACAGACAGACAGGAAAACGCAAAGGGAAAAAAGTGACGGCCCGGAAAAGACAAAGGCCTTGCAGGGCCCCCTCCGGGAGGGCGCTCTGCAAGGCCGGCCGGGCGTCGCTCAGCGGCGGGGCGTGTTGTTGCCCGAGTTGGTCGGCGGGGGGCCGCGGCGTTCCAGGTGACGGAACGTGATGCGGCCCTTGGTCAGGTCGTAGGGCGACAGCTCGAGCGAGACCTTGTCGCCGGCCAGGATGCGGATGTGGTGCTTGCGCATCTTGCCGCCGCTGTAGGCGATCAGCTGGTGGCCGTTGTCGAGCGTGACGCGGTAGCGCGAGTCGGGCAGGACTTCGGTCACTGCGCCGTTCATTTCGATCAGTTCTTCCTTGGGCATGTGTGATTACCTCTGAATCGTTCGATGTGTGTTGGAGATGAAGATGGGCGTGTTGGTTTCAGTCGGCCGGCGGGTCAGCCGGCGTCCAGGAATCTGTCGTTGCGGTGCGGGAAGCAGAAACCTGCCCACCGCGATGCTGTTGCGAAAGTGTCCATGAAGCCTGGGGCGCTGCGTGCCGGTGCGGGGCGCGCAATGCCGAAAAATTAGTGAGAACGGACGCGCCGCACGCGCGATTCGCTTCAACAGGAACGAAGGCAGTGGTGGCATTCATGGGCGCCCGGTCTGGCGCTCCAACACACTGTGAAAGCCGGCGTGGCCCGAGGGCTGGAAACGAGAAGCCTGATGAATCCTGGAACCCGGATTCAGATGGCAACGCAGATCGGCCGGCGGGGGTGACGAAATTCTTCGTCGTGGTATCGAAACGAACCCGACATTATAGCTTGCAGGGCATGACAGTTGCTTGTCTTAAAAACAACGTCCGCATGAAAAAGGCCCCGAAGGGCCATCCATCCTGTAAAGGTAGCTATTAAAAATATAGCAACCCGCCGCAGGGTCAGGCGCAGGCCGGTGCCGATGACGCCACAGGCGCGGCCGACCGGGCCCGCCGCGCCGCGCGCCACAGCAGCACCAGCCCCGCCAGCTGGGCGGCGGCGCCCACCCAGCCCACCGCGCTCACGCCGAACCACGCGATCGTCGCGCCGCCCAACCCCGAGCCCGCCGCGATGCCCAGGTAGACCGCCGAGGCGTTGAGCGACAGCGTCATCGGTGCGCGATCGGGCGCCAGCCGGATCAGCCGCACCGCCTGCGCCGGGCCGAAGCCCCAGCCGGCGAAGCCCCACAGCGCCGACAGGCCCACGATCAGCGGTAGCGCCAGCCCGCGCGGCAGCATCTGCGCGGCGAACGAGAGCCCGCCCATGATCACCACCAGCGCCAGCGCGAAGCCGCGCGCCATGCGGTCGGCGCCGAAACGGTCGGTGGCCCAGCCGCCGGTCGCGGTGCCCAGCGCGGCGGCCACGCCGATCGCGAAGAACACCGCGCCCACGCCCTCGGCCCCGAAGCCCAGCGTGTGGCCGAGGAACAGCGCGATGTAGGTGTAGAAGCTGAAGCCGCCCGTGGCCCACAGCACCGTGGCCAGCAGCGCCGGCGCCACGCCGGGCTCGCGCGCCACGGCGAAGGCCGAGGTGCGCGGGGCCGCGTCAGTGGGGGCCTGCGTCAGCGTGCGCGGCAGCCCCACGAACAGGCCCCAGGTGGCCAGCGCCGCCACCGCGGCGATCAGCAGGTAGGCCGTGCGCCAGCCGCCCCAGCCCGCGATCCAGGCACCCAGCGGCACGCCGAGCGCCACCGCCACGGTGCCGCCGCCGGTCACGATGGCCAGCGCCCGGCCGCGCAGCGCGGGGGACACCATCGCCGCCGCCACCGCGCTGGCCGTCGGCAGGAACACGCCCGCCACCAGCCCGAGCGCGACGCGCGCCAGGGCCAGCTGCGCGATGCCGTGCGCCATCGAGGCCGCCGCCGTGAGGCCCGCGAACGTCGCCAGGCTGGCGATGAGCAGCGGGCGGCGCCCGAAGCGCGCGAGCAGCGCGGCCATCAGCGGCGAGCCGATCGCATAGCTCAGCGCGAACAGCAGCACCAGCTGGCCGGCCCGCGCGGCGCTGACCTGCAGGTCGGCCGCCAGCACCGGCAGCAGGCCGGCGACCATGAAGCTTTCGGTGCCGATGGCGAAGGCGCCCAGCGCGAGCCAGGCCAGGCCCAGGGGCAGGCGTTCGGCCGGCGGTTGCTGCGGGGTTTCAGGAGCGGTGTGCATGGTGAAGGACTCCATGGGCGGGTGTTCCAAGACCTTCAGAATAGGATTGCAGGCGGCTCTTCAAAAGAACCACAATCGGCAAAGATCATGGAGCCACTTTTCGAGCTTGCCCTGCGCCTGCCGGCCGCCGGTTCGCGCGACCTGCTGCGCGCGCTGCACCGCCAGCTGCGCGACGCCATCCTCGACGGCCGGCTGCAGCCCGGCGCCCGCCTGCCCGCCACGCGCGCGCTGGCGCAGCGGCTGGGCGTGTCGCGCAACACCGTGCTGGCGGCCTACGACCTGCTGCTGAGCGAGGGCTACCTGCTGGCGCGCCCGGGCTCCGGCACCTACGTGGCCGACACGCTGCCCGCATTGCGGCGCGGCCGGGCCGCGCCCAAGGAGGCGGGCGTCGCGCCCCGGCGCGATCCGCGGCTGGTGCCGCTGAACGTGCCCGGCGCCGACCTCGCCCCCACGCTGCAGCCGCGGGCCGCGCGCGACGACTTCCGCGTCGGCCTGCCCGATGTCGGCGCCTTTCCGTTCGACATCTGGCGCCGCCTGTCCGACCGCGCGCTGCGCCGCGTGGCGCGCCAGACCGCCGACTACGCCGACCCGCAGGGCCAGGGCGCCCTGCGCGAGGCCATTGCGGCGCACGTGTCGTTCACGCGCGCGGTCGGCTGCACGGCCGACGACATCGTGGTCACGGCCGGCGCGCAGCAGGCCTTCGGGCTGCTCGCGCGCATCCTGGTGGTGCCGGGGCGCACGGTGGTGGCGGTCGAGCAGCTGTTCTATCCCTCGCTGCGCGAGGCCATGCTGGCCGCTGGCGCGAAGGTGGTCACGGTGCCGACCGACGACGAGGGCCTGTGCGTGGACCGCATCCCGCCCGAGGCGCGCGTGGTCTGCGTCACGCCCTCGCACCAGTTCCCCACCGGCGTGGCGATGTCGCCGCCGCGCCGGGCCGCCCTGCTCGCCTTTGCGCGGGCGCGCAACGCCGTGCTCATCGAGGACGACTACGACAGCGAGTTCCGCTTTGCCGGCCGCCCGCTCGACGCGCTGCAGACGCTCGACCGCGCCGGCTCGGTGTTCTACGTCGGCACCTTTTCCAAGAGCCTGTTCCCCGCGCTGCGCCTGGGCTTCGTGGTGGCGCCGCCCTGGGCCCGCGCGGCGCTGGTGCGGGCGCGCGAGCTGGCCGACTGGCACGGCCCGGTGCTCGGGCAGGAGGCGCTCGCGGCCTTCATTGCCGAGGGGCACCTGGCGCGCCACATCCGCCGCATGCGCAAGCTGTACGGCGCACGGCGCAGCGCCCTGCTCGACGCGCTGGCGCGCCACGGCGCGGGCCGGCTGGAGGCGATCCCGTCCGATGCCGGCCTGCACCTGTCGGCCTGGCTGCACGGCGGCGCGCGCGACCATGTGGTGGTCGAGCGCGCCGCGGCGGCCGGCATCACCTTGCCGCCGCTGTCGCGCTTCGCGCCCGATCCGCAGGCGCCCGACGCACCCAACGGGCTGGCCTTCGGCTTCGGCCTGATCGCCGAGTCGCAGATCGACGGCGCCATCCGGCGGCTGGTGCGCCTGCTGTAGCGGCGGCGCCCTCAGGCGCTGTCCAGCGGCAACCGCGTCGTGAACTTGGTGGTCGACAGCACGATGTCGCTCGAGTAGTTCTCCAGCTCCAGCGCGTCGCCCAGCTGCTCCTGCGCGAAGGCCTGGTAGTCGGGCAGCGAGCGCGCGCAGATCACCAGCACGAAGTCGGTCTCGCCGGCCACGCAGTGGCATTGCAGCACCTGCGGCAGCGCATGCACCTTGCGCTCGAAGGCCCCGATCGCCTCGCGCGTGGTGCTGCGCAGCGACACGCGCGAGATCACCAGCACCGGAAAGCCCACGCGCGCGGCATCGAGGATCGCCACCTCCTCGCGGATCACGCCCGCGCGCCGCAGCCGTTGCACGCGCTTGAGGCAGGCCGAGGGCGAGAGGTTCACGCGCTCGGCCAGCGTCTGGTTCTGCAGGCCCGCGTCGGCCTGCAGTTCGGCCAGGATGCACTGGTCGATGCGATCGAGGGTGCCGGTTTTCATGGTGCCGCCAGTGTGGCGCAAGGTGCGCGCAATCGGCTTCGTTTTCGGGCCCGCACAACGACACCGGATTTCGCGGCCGATGGCTACGCTGGGGCTCCCCCGACGAACAAGGAGCATCCGATGGCCGAAGGCGCAACCTACGACCCCGTGGTCAGCAAGCACCTGGTGCGCTACGGCATGGGGCTGAGCCCGCATGTCATCGTCAAGGCGCGCGGCGCCACGCTGTGGGACGCGAACGGGCGTGAGATCCTCGACTTCACCTCGGGCCAGATGTGCGCCACCATCGGCCACAACCACCCGCGCATCGTCGCGGCCATCGAGAAGGCCTGCGAAGGCGCGCTGCACCTGTACAGCGGTTTCGTCGGGCCGGCCGTGCCGGCGCTGGCCGGGCGGCTGGCGGCGATGCTGCCGCCGTCGCTGTCGAAATCGCTGTTTTTGTCCACCGGCGGCGAGGCCAACGAGGCCGCCGCGCGCATGGCCCGCGTGACCACCGGCCGCTACGAGATCGTGGGCCTGAACGGCGGCTGGCACGGCGTGAACGGCGGCATGGCCGCACTCACCTTCGCGGGCCGGCACCACGTCGACTACGGGCCGCGCAAGCCCGGCACCATGTCGATCCCCGCGCCGAACTGCTACCGCTGCCCCATCCGCCATTGCCGCGACGCCTGCGACACCACCTGCCTCGATGTCGGCTTCGACATGGTCGACGCGCAGTCCAGCGGCTCGCTCGCGGCCTTCATTGCCGAGCCGGTGCTGAGCTCGGGCGGCGTGATCGTGCCGCCCGCCGGCTACTTTCCGAAGCTGCAGGCCAAGTGCCGCGAGCGCGGCATGCTGCTCATCCTGGACGAAGCGCAGACCGCCTTCGGCCGCCTGGGCAGCAACTTCGCGTTCGAGCAAATGGGCGTGGTGCCCGACTTCCTCACCGTCTCGAAGACGCTGGGCGGCGGCCTGGCGATCGGCGCCACGGTCACCAGCGAGGCCATCGAACAGGACTGCCACGACAAAGGTTTCGTGCACGTCACCTCGCACGTGTCCGACCCGCTGCCGGCCGAGGTCGGGCTGGCGGTGCTCGACGTGCTCGAGGAAGAAGGGCTCAACCAGCGCGCCGCCGCCATGGGCGAACGGCTGAGCCGGGGCCTGGCCACGCTGAAGGCGCGGCACGAGGTGATCGGCGACGTGCGCGGCCACGGCCTGCTGCAGGGCGTGGAGCTGGTGAAGGACCGCGAGACCCGCGAACCCGACGCCGAGCGCGGCCGGGCCATCACCGACGCCTGCATGGCGCGCGGCCTGAGCATGAACATCGTGGCCGTCGGCGGCATGGCGGCCGTGTGGCGCATCGCGCCGCCGCTGAACGTGAAGCCGGAAGAAATCGACCGCGGCCTGGAAATACTCGACGACGCGATCCGTTCGACGAGGTAGGGCCTGTTCACCCTATTTCCGGGGTCGCGTTGGCAAGCCAACCCTTCGGGAAGGTCCGCCAGCGCGGGCCACTCGGCGTTGCGCTCCTTGCGCGTGCGCATGCACGCGCGGCGTCACGCGCCTTGATTGGCCCGCGCTGGCAGACCTTCGCGACCCCGGAAATAGGGTGAACAGGCCCTAGATCCCGAGCATCCGCCGGTTCGCCGCCACGTCCGCCCCACCGGCCGCGAAGTCGTCGAAGGCGCGGTCGGCCACGCGGATGATGTGGTCGCGAATGAACGTGGCGCCTTCGCGCGCGCCGTCTTCCGGGTGCTTGATGCAGCACTCCCATTCGAGCACCGCCCAGCCCGGGAAGTCGTACTGCGCCATCTTCGAGAAGATGGCCTTGAAGTCGACCTGCCCGTCGCCCAGCGAGCGGAAGCGGCCCGCCCGGTTGATCCAGCTCTGGAAGCCGCCGTACACGCCCTGCTTGCCGTTCGGGTTGAACTCGGCGTCCTTCACGTGGAAGAGCTTGATGCGCTCGTGGTAGTGGTCGATGTAGGCCAGGTAGTCGAGCTGCTGCAGCACGAAGTGGCTCGGGTCGTAGAGCAGGCAGGCGCGCGGGTGGTTGTTCACGCGCTCCAGAAACATCTCGTAGCTCACGCCGTCGTGCAGGTCTTCGCCGGGGTGGATCTCGTAGCCCACGTCGACGCCCACGGCGTCGAAGGCATCGAGGATCGGGCGCCAGCGGCGCGCCAGTTCGTCGAAGGCCTCCTCGATGAGGCCGGCCGGACGCGGCGGCCACGAATACAGGTACGGCCAGGCCAGCGCGCCCGAGAAGGTCGCGTGCGCCGTGAGCCCGAGGTTCGCCGAGGCCTTGGCCGCGTGGTGCAGCTGCTGCACCGCCCACTGCTGGCGCGCGACGGGGTTGCCGCGCACCTCGGGCGCCGCAAAGCCGTCGAAGCCCGCGTCGTAGGCCGGGTGCACCGCGACCAGCTGGCCCTGCAGGTGGGTCGAGAGCTCGGTGATCTCCAGGCCGTGGCCTGCCAACGTGCCCTTGATCTCGTCGCAGTAGGTCTTGCTCTCGGCGGCGCGCTTGAGGTCGATGAGGCGCGTGTCCCAGCTGGGGATCTGCACGCCCTTGTAGCCGAGGCCCGCGGCCCATCCGGCGATGGCGTCGAGCGAATGGAACGGGGCCGTGTCGCCCGCGAACTGGGCCAGGAAAATGCCCGGCCCCTTGATCGTCTTCATGCGTGTCTCCTGATGCGCCGCACAGCATACTTCGGGGGTTCGGCTGACACACGACCGAAGTTCGATGGGCGCACAATGAACTTTGTCCACAGGGAACCCATCGACATGTCTCAGCCTGTCGCCGCCCGGCTCAAGATCGGCTTGTCCGCCTGCTTCTCGCACGCCGACCCGGCCCGCTCGCTTTTCACGAACAAGACGCTGCAGTACGTCGAACAATCGATCGCCCACTGGCTCATGTCGGCCGGCGCGATGGTGGTGATGGTGCCCTGCCCCACCGGCGAGACGGCGCGCGGCGACACCAAGCTGTCGCACTACGCCGAGTGGCTCGACGGCGTGGTGATGCACGGCGGCGCCGACGTCTGGCCCGGCAGCTACGGCGAGGAGCCCCTGAAAGACGCCTGGATCGGCGACCAGATCCGCGACCTGTACGACCTCGCGCTGGTCGAGGCCTTCGAGCAGGCCGGCAAGCCGATCTTCGGCGTGTGCCGGGGCCTGCAGCTGATCAACGTGGCCTTCGGCGGCACGCTCTACCAGGACATCGAGGAGCAGCACGGCCACCCCGAGACGGTGCGCCACCGCGACCCGGTGACCTACGACCAGAACTTCCACCAGATCGAGATCGTCGAAGGCACGCGCCTGGCGAAGCTGTACCCCGAGGTGCGCACGGCGCGCGTCAACAGCATCCACCACCAGGGCATCAAGGGGCTCGCGCCCGGCTTCGAGATCGAGGCCTGGAGCCTGCCCGACCGCGTGCCCGAGGCGATCCGCCGCCGGCCTGAAAAGGGGCGCGGCTACATCGCGGCGACCCAGTGGCACCCCGAGTTCCACAAGTACGGCAGCACCGAGACCGTGGACGACACGCCGATCCTGCACGACTTCCTGTGGGCCTGCGCCACCGCCCGCGTGGCGCCGCGCACCAGCATGCGCGAGATGCAGGGGCGCATTCGCAACCGCGCGGCGCGGTTGCTGCGGCAGGCGCTGCTGCGGCGCTGAGTGTTGCTGTTCGGGGCGCGTGCACAGGCCACCGGGTACTTCCCTCCGCGAATGTCCCCCGGCCTTCGGCCTCCTCCTTGATTTCGCTGCGGGAAGCACCCGGTGTCCTGCGCACGCTGAGCGCTGTCGTTGTGCCGGTCGATCAACGACTGCACTGCCCAACGCTCACGCCGCGTCGCGCAACAGGTGCTTCAGCAGCTTGCCCGTCGCCGTGCGCGGCAGGCTCTCGCGCACTTCGAAGATGCGCGGGATCTTGTAGCGCGCCAGCCGGTCCTCGAGAAATCGCACCAGCTCGCGCGCCTCGAGCGCGCGTCCGCCGCGCGCCACCAGCACCGCCGTCACGGTCTCGCCCCACTCGGGGTGCGGGCGGCCGATGACGGCCACGTCCTGCACGTCGGGGTGGGCGCCCAGCGCGTCCTCCACTTCCTTCGAATAGACGTTCTCGCCGCCCGTGATGATCATGTCGCGCAGCCGGTCGACGATGAACAGGAAGCCGTCTTCGTCCACCCGCGCGAGGTCGCCCGTGCGGTACCAGCCTTGCGCGTCGAAGGCCTCGGCGCTCGCCTGCGGGTTGTCGAGGTAGCCCTGCATCACGGCCGGCGAACGCAGGTGGATCTCGCCGACCTCGCCCGCGCCGCAGCGCCGGCCGTCGGGGTGGCGCACCTCGATCGCCACGCCGGGCACGCCCGCGCGGCCGATCGAGCCGGCCTTGGCGATCGCGTCTTCCGGGTAGAGCACCGTGCCCAGCGGGCCCGATTCGGTCATGCCGTAGACCTGCACGAAGCGGTCGCTGCGGTAGCTGTCGGCCAGCTTGCGCGCCATGTCGGCGCCGAGCGGGCCGCCGCCGTAGGCCCACAGGCGCATCGCGCTGAAGTCGTAGCGCGCCACATCGGGCACCACCGACAGCGGCGCCAGGAAGGCGATGGGCGCGCCGAAGGTGAAGGTGATGCGCTCCTCGGCCAGCGTGTCGAGAAAGGCCTTGGGCGCGTACTCGCGCAGCAGCACCACGGTGCCGCCCATCAGCAGCGTGCCCAGCAGCCAGTTGTTGAGCGGCGACGAATGCCACACCGGCATCGCGACCAGCGTGCGCTCGTTGCGCGACAGCGACATGCCCGCCGCCGTGCACACCGCCGCCATGAACACGTTGCGGTGGCTGTGCAGGCAGCCCTTGGGCTTGCCCGTGGTGCCCGAGGTGTAGAGCACCTGGGCCAGCGTGTCGGTGCCGGGCGCCGGGGCGTCGTCGCCGATCGGCGCGGCCTGCGCCATCAGCGCGTCGAACATCGGCAGGCCGTCGGCGGCGCTGTCGGTCGCGAGCCAGTCGCAGCGGTGCGCGATGCGCGCGGCGACCTGCGTGGCGAGCGAGCCGTCGGCCACGCACAGGCGCACGCCGGCATGGGCCAGCACGTAGTCGATCTCCGGCGCCTGCAGCTTGTGGTTGACCGGCACCACGGCCGCGCCGAGGCGCCAGGCGCCGAACATCGCGGCGACGAAGCCGACCGTGTTGAAGCACAGCAGCGCGACCTTGTCGCCAGGGCCCACGCCCTGGTCGCGCAGCACGGTGGCGGCGCGGCGCGAGAGCTCGGCGAATTCGGCGTAGGTCCAGGCGCGGCCTGCGGCGCTCAGGCATTCGTGGTCAGGCTGGGTGCGGGCGTGCTGGTCGAGCAGGGAAACGAAATCCATCCGTGTCGGCTCCGTGCTCAGTGCCAGGCGGCGCGCACCAGCGCGCCGGGGTCGCTGGTGCCGGCGCTGATGCCGGTCACGGGGCCCCAGTCGGGATCGAAGCGGCTGGACACGAACGCGGCCGAGGCCGCCGGGCTCGCGTGCTGCAGCATCAGGCCGGCCTGCGCCGCGCGCACCAGCCGCTGCGTGAAGCGGCGCGCCTGGCGTTCCAGGTCTTGCGGCGCCAGCTGCACCATCTGGCGCAGGGCCTGCACCTCGGTCTGCAGGCGCGCTTCGCCGGCGGTCACTTCCTGCAGGTGGTCGAGCACGAGGTGCGCGTCGTCCGGGTTGCGCGACACGGCGCGCAGCACATCGAGGCACATCACGTTGCCCGAGCCTTCCCAGATCGAGTTGACTGGCGCCTCGCGGAACAGGCGGCCCATCGGGCCGTCTTCCACATAGCCGTTGCCGCCGAACACCTCCATCGCCTCGCCGGTGAGCGCCACCGCGCGCTTGCAGTTCCAGAACTTGGCGGCGGGCGTGAGCAGGCGGCGCCAGGCGGTGTCCAGCGGCGCGGGCGAGCCGAAGCGCGAGGCCAGCTCCATCGCCAGCAGCGTGGCGCTTTCGGTTTCCAGGGCCATGTCGGCCAGCAGCTCGGTCATCACCGGCTGGTCGACCAGCGCCTTGCCGAAGGCGAAGCGGTTGCGCGTGTAGTGCAGCGCCTGCGCGAAGCCCTGGCGCATGAAGCCGGCGCTGGCGAGCGCGCAGTCCAGCCGCGTCACGGTGGCCATCTCGATGATGGTCGGGATGCCGCGGCCCTCGTCGCCCACGAGCACGCCCCAGGCCTCCTTGAACTCGACCTCGCTGCTGGAGTTGGAGCGGTTGCCGACCTTGTCCTTCAGGCGCTGGATGTGGATCGCGTTCTTGGTTCCGTCGGGCCGCCAGCGCGGCACGAAGAAGCACGAGGAGCCGTGCTCGTCGGTCTTGGCCAGCACCAGGTGGCCGTCGCACATCGGCGCCGAGAAGAACCACTTGTGGCCGGTGATGAGGAACTCTTCGCCCCACGGGCCACTTGCCATGCTCCCCGCGGGCACCGCGCGCGTGGTGTTGGTGCGCACGTCGCTGCCGCCCTGCTTCTCGGTCATGCCCATGCCGACGGTCATCGAGGTCTTGCCTTCGAGCGGGATGTCGCGTGGGTCGTGCACGTGGGCGGCGAGCTTGTCGCGCAGGTCGGCGTACAGCGCGGCGTTGCGGCGCATCACGGGGATGCAGGCCTTGGTCATGGTGGTCGGGCAGGTGGAGCCCGACTCGATCTGGCTGTGCATGTACAGCGAAGCGCCGTAGCCCACCCAGGCCGAGGGCCGCTCGTCGAAGAACGGCAGGTTGGCGATGCCGTTGCGCCGCGCGATCGACATCATGGTGTGCCACGCGGGATGGAACTGCACGCTGTCGATGCGCGTGCCGGTGCGCGAGTGGGTGTGCAGTTCGGGCTCGTGGCGGTTGGCGTCCTCGGCGGCGCGCAGCGTGGCCTCGGCGCCGTACTCGGCGCCCTGGCGCACCAGCTCGTCGTCGCGCCAGGCGGCGCCGCCGCGCCCCACCGCGCCGCGCAGCGCGGGGTCGCTGGTGTAGACGTTGTAGTCCTTGAGCTCGGGGACCTGGTTGTCAGGATGGATGCCGGTGGTGGTCATGGCGTTGTCTCCGTGAAGCGGTGAAAGAGGGGCGTGTTCAGGCGGCGGCGCGTTCGCGCACCACCAGCGTCTGGGTCGCGAGGCCGATGAGGCCGCGCGTGTCGTACAGGTGGGACACCGTGAGGCCCGCGCCGCCGGCGTGCATCTCGGTGCTGGCGCGCAGGCCGATCCACTCGCCCTCGGGCACGCGGAACAGGTTCAGGCTCAGGTCGGCGTTCGAGAACAGGAAGTCGGCGGGCGACAGCACCCAGCTCAGCCCGTTGCCGAAGTCGGCCGCCGCCGCCGCGCGCATCGCGGGCGACGTGGCCACGCCGCGCACCAGCGGCACGGCGAGCCGGAACCACGCGGCGCCCGCGCCGGGCTGCGCGATGTCGCCCTGCGCGAGGCGCGATTCGACGGCGGTCTGGTGGAACGAGAGGCCGTCGGGCAGGCCGGGAATGCGCAGGCGCTCGGTGCAGTCCTCGGGCAGCGGGCGCAGTTCGCGCGGCGCGTCGCCCGCGGGCAGGTTCGCTGGCAGCGTCAGCGGCGATGTCTTCAGCAGCAGCGCGTGCGCGCGGGCCACCACCGTGTCGCCCGCGAGCAGGTCGATGCCCACGCGCACCGTGGCGCGCGAGACCTGCGACTGCGTGCGCGTGGCCAGCGGCGCCACCGGCACCGGCTTGACCAGCTCCAGCGTGAGCCGCGCCAGCTGCCAGCCGGGGCCGGGCGCGGCGCGTTCGGCGATGTGGGCGAGCAACGCGGCGGGCGCGCCGCCATGCTGCGCGCGCGGGTCCCACGGGCCGCGCGAGAGCGCGTCGGGCAGCCACGCATCGCCCTCGCCGGTGTAGACGGCGGGGGGCGTTGTCTCGGGGGCGCGGTCGGGCGAGGTCATTGCAGAATGCCTTTCGATGGGATCAAAAATTCTAGGAACAACCCGCCCGCGAGGTGTTCGGGTTCGGCGGCCATGACCGGCGCCCGCGCACCCGCCGCCGCCCCGAGGAGGAAGCCGCGCCAGTCCCGTGCGCGCCACACCTCGCAGGCATTGCAGGAAGCCTTTGTTCGGCTTTTGGTCGAGAAGGGCTACGCCGCCATCACGATCCGCGAGATCGTGGCCGTGGCGGGCACGGGCCTGGGCAGCTTCTACGAATACTTCGAGAACAAGGAAGACCTGGCGCGCGTGTGCCTGCACCTGCGCTCCAAGGCGCTGCTGCTGGACATGCGCGCGGTCGTGGCCGCGAACGAAGGCCGACCGTGGCGCGAGATCGTCGACGCGGTGATCGATGCGCAGCTCGAGGCGCACCGCACGCAGCCCGTGGCCTGGGGCGCGCACTACCTGCTGGAGCGCCACCTCTCCAGCCCCGAGGCCTACCGCAAGATGTACGACCGCTTCGTGGCCGAATGGGTGGGCGTGCTGGACGCGGCGGGCGACGTGGGGGCCGACGGCCCGCAGAAGAAGGAAGCGGCGCGCGTGTGCCAGACCATCATCTACGGCCTGGTCGCGCACACCCACATCGGCACGGGCGGGCGGCCCGACCTGCAGACGCTGTCACGCCAGCTGCGCGATGCGCTGCGGGGCTACCTGGCGACGGTCGCCTGAGGCTCTGGCTCAGCGCGACGACTTGTTCGTCGTGCCGCTGACGCCGGCGTCGATGGTGCCGAACACCGTCACGCCGCTGCCCGATGAAGACGTGGAGGAGGAAGAAGACGGCGACGGCGCGGTGCCGGCGCAGCCCGAGACCAGCAGACCGGTCGCAAGGACGGCGAGGGCGGCAAGGATCGACTTCACGGCAGGACTCCAGAAAACTAAGGACGTCCCACTATAGGCCGGGGCCTCCGGCCGCCCTGTAACAAAGACACCAGCCCCTGCAGGGGCGGCGGTGTTCAGCCTGCCACGCGCGGGTCGGTCGCCAGCAGCATCTCGACCATCGAGCGCAGGTCGGCCTGCAGCCGCGCCGCACCGGCCTCGTCGAGCGCCAGCGTGGCCTCGTCCATGTAGAGCTTGCGGTTGATCTCGACCTGGATGCTGTGCCGGTTCGCTGCCGGGTCGCCGTGGCGGCGCACCAGCTCCACGCCCTTGTACGGGTGGTTGTAGTCCACGCTGTAGCCGCGTGCGCGCAGGTGCGCGCACAGCCGCTGCGACAGCGCCGGGTCGGCCGTGCTGCCGTCGCGGTCGCCGATCACGAAGTCGGCGTGCGCCAGCCCCGGGAAGTCGGTCGCGTGGCTGCCCGCGATGGCCGGCATCGAGTGGCAGTTGATGTGGATGCTGTAGCCGTGCCGCGCATGCGCGTCGTCGATGGCCTGGGCCACCGCTGCGTGGTACGGGCGCCAGCACTGGTCGATGCGCTGGCGCACCTCGGCCACCGTGAGCGGCCGGTCGTAGATCGGCAGGCCTTCGTCGGTGAGCTTCCAGATCAGGCCCTTGCCCAGGCGCACTTTCGACAGCACGCGCGGGTCGCTCGACACCGGGTCGGTCCACGGGCCGTCGAGCATGGTGGTGTCGACCTCGGTCATGTCGCGGTTGGCGTCGAGGTAGCTGCGCGGAAAGTGCGCCTCGATCCAGGCGGCACCCATGTCGCTCGCGAAGTCGTAGAGCTTCTCGACGTGGGTGTCCTCGGCCCGGCGCAGCGTGGCGAGCTCGCACACGGGCCGGAAGTCCTCGGGGTAGACGGTGCCGCTGTGCGGAGAGTCCAGCACCAGCGGGGTGTGCCCGGCGACGCTCGTCACCTGGGCGCGGGTTTGAATCAGTTTCAGGACTGGATGCATAGGCGGTGTCGGTCAGTCCAATCGGATGCGCGCGAAGGCGGCCACCTTCTTCATCTTCTCGATCTCGCTCGCGATCTGCTTCGTGAACTCGGCCGGCGTGGTGCCCGAGGCGTACAGCCCCTGCAGCGCGAGGCGCTCGCGCACCGCGGGGTCCTTCAGCGCCGTGGCCACGGCCTGTTGCATGCGCAGCACCAGCTCGGGCGGCGTGCCGGCGGGCGCGATCATGCCGAACCACGACGGGTCGTTGCTGGCCGCGTAGCCCAGTTCGCCGTAGGTCGGCACCTCGGGCAGCACGTCGAGGCGGCCGCTCCAGGACACGGCCAGCGCCTTCAGCTTGCCGGCCTTCACGTGCGGCAGCGACGAGGCCACCTGGTCGAAGTACACCGGCACCTGGCCCGCGAGCACGTCGTTGATGGCCGGGCCCGCACCGCGGTAGGGGATGTGCACCATCGAGGTTCCGGTGCTGCTCTTGAACAGCTCGCCCCACATGTGGCCGATGGTGCCGTTGCCCGGCGAGGCGTACGACACCTTGCCCGGGTTGGCCTTCAGGTACTTCACCAGCTCGGCGAAGCTGCCGACCGGCAGCACGGCCGGGTTGATGACGATCACGCCCGGCGCCTTCACCAGCTCGGTCACGGCGGCAAAGCCCTTGATCGGATCGTAGGGCAGCTTCTGGTACACGGCCGGGTTCACGCCGTGCGTGGACAGCGTGGCCACGCCGAAGCTCAGGCCGTCGGGCGTGGCGCGCGCCAGCTCGGCCATGCCGATCGAGCCGCCCGCGCCGGCGCGGTTGTCGATCACCACGGGCTGCTGGAGGATCTTGGCCAGGGGCTCGGAGAGCACGCGGGCCGTGATGTCGGTGGCGCCGCCGGGCGGGAAGGGCACGACCAGGCGGATCGGCTTGCCTTGGGCAAAGGATATTCCTGGGGCGAAAGAAACGGCAGCCAGGGTGGAGAGGAAATGACGACGTTGCATGAGGGTTCTTCCAATGGAACGATGAGTGAATGTGCAAAGCTGCAGCTCACCTGAAGCAAAGGATATACCCGATATCATTCCAATCTGGAATGACTTGATGGGCTCCCCCATGCCGCTGCGACGCCTCAACCCGCCCCTGAACCTGCTGCGTGCCTTCTCCACCGTGGTGCGCTTCGGCGGCGTGTCGCGCGCGGCCGAGGCGCTGCACCTCACGCAGGGCGCGGTGAGCAAGCAGGTGCAGGAGCTCGAGCGCTGGATCGGCGCGCCGCTGTTCGAGCGCAGCCGCAAGCGCCTGGCGCTCACGCCGGCCGGCGAACGCTACGAAAAGGCCGTGCGCGCCCTGCTGGCGCAGCTGGAAGCGGCCACGCTGGAGCTCATCACCAGTGGCGACGGCGGCGGTGCGTTGCACCTGTCGACCCTGCCCACCTTCGGCGCCAAGTGGCTGATTCCGCGCCTGCCCGACTTCCAGCAGCGGCACCCGCAGATCACGCTGCATTTCGTGCCCTTCGTGCACGGCTACGACTTCGAGCGGCCCGAGCTCGACTGCGCCATCCTGTTCGGCGACGGCCACTGGCCCGGCGCGCGCTCGCACTACCTCGCGGGGCAGGACGTGGCGCTGATCGCCCCGCGCGCCGCGCAGGCCGAGGCCGCCATCCGCACGCCGCAGGACGTGGCGCGCTGCACCCTGCTGCGCCATGTGAGCGTGCCGCAGTCGTGGCTGCACTGGAGCGAGGCGCACGGCGTGCGCGGGCTCGACCCGCTGGCCGGGCTGCAGTTCGACCAGTTCCAGACCATGATCCGCGCCGTCATGGCCGGCATGGGCGTGGCGCTGGTGCCGCGCTGCCTGGTGCAGGACGAAATCACGTCGGGGCTGGTGGAAGAGCCGCTGCCCAACGGCGGCTACCGGGGCAGCGAGGGCTACTGGTTCTGCTACCCCGAGGGGCGTGGCCAACTGGCCACGCTGGATCATTTCCGCCACTGGCTGCTGGCCGAGGTCGACCGCAGCGGGGAAGCGACGGCGCTGCCGCTGGCTGCGCCGGCCTGAGAAGTTACTCGGGCTTCGCGCCCGAAGCCTTCACTGCCGCACCCCAGAGCCCGATCTCGCTCGCCACGAAGCGGTCGAACTCGGCACCGGTCGTCGGCGCCGGCTCGGAGCCCCGGTCGCGGATGAAGCGCGCCATCTGCTCGCTCTTCAGGATGTCGGTCACTTCGTGGTTCAGCCGGGCCACGACCTCGGGTGGCGTGCCGCGCGGTGCCATCAGGCCGAGCCAGCCCACGGCTTCGAAGTTCTTCGTGCCGGCCACGCCGCTTTCGCGCACGGTGGGCACCTCGGGCAATTGCGACGAGCGCGTGGCGGAAGTCACCGCCAGCGCAACCGCCTTGCCCGCCTTGATGTGCGGCAGCGCGGCCGTCACCGAGTCGACCATCAGCGGCACCTGGTTGCCCAGGAAGTCCGCCTGCGCCGGCCCGCTGCCCCGGTACGGAATGTGCGTGATGAACACATGCGCCGCCGACTTGTACATCTCGCCCGACAGGTGCTGCGTGCCGCCGATGCCGGCGCTCGCGTAGCTGAGCTTGCCGGGCTCGGCTTTGGCGCGCGCCGTGAGCTCGGCCAGCGTGCGGATGCCGCTCTCGGGCGTGGCCAGGAACACCAGCGGCACCTTCGCGATCAGCGAAATGCCGACCAGGTCCTTGCGCGGGTCGAAGCCCGGCTTGGCGTAGAGCGTCTGGTTCACCGCCATCGCGCTGCCCGCCACCACCAGCGTGTAGCCGTCGGGCGGCGCGCGCACCACGAACTCGGTGCCGATGTTGCTGCCCGCGCCCGCCTTGTTGTCGACGATCACGGGCTGGCCCAGCCGCTTGCCGAGCTGTTCGGCGAGCGCGCGGGCAAAGATGTCGGTGGCCTGTCCGGGTGGGAAAGGCACGACCAGCTTGACGGGCTTGTCAGGCCACGCGGCGGCCTGGGTCAGGCCCGCGCCGCCCAGCAGCATCGCTGCACACAGGGCGGTGGCGAGGTGTCGGCGCTGCATGCGTCGTCAGGCCGCGTCGGGCGCCGAGAGGTGCTTGCCCACGATGCCCGCGAGTTCGAACATCGTCACCTGGTCCTTGCCGAACACGGGCTTGAGCTTGGCGTCGGCGTTGATCGCGCGCTTGTTGGTCGCGTCCTGCAGGTTGTTGGCCTTGATGTAGTCCCACAGTTTCTTGATGACCTCGGTGCGCGCCACCGGTTCGGCGCCGATCACCGCGGCCAGCGAGTCGCTGGGCTTGAGGCCCGCGCCCGGCTTGCGCGGCTTGGCTGCCTTCTTCTCGGCCGGTGCCTTCTTGGCGGCGGGCGTCTTCTTCGCCGCGACCTTCTTGGCCGCCGCGGTCTTCGCGGCCGGCTTGCCGAAGGTCTTGCGTGGCGGGAACTTGCTGCCGCCTTCGCGCGGTGCGAATTCGAAGGTCACCTTGCCTTCTTCGGCGTTCCACGTGAGGAAGGCCTTGAAGGCGCGGCGCGTGCGCATCGACACGAACTTGTCGAGCAGGTCGGTCTTGCCGGTGGCGAGCAGCTTTTCCATCTGGTCGCGCTCGACCGGCTGCTGCAGGATGATCTTGCCGGTCTTGAAGGTGCAGCTGGGGGTCGGCTGCTCGTTCGTCGGCACCGACTTCTCGCAGACGTAGTTGCTGCCGTGATCGAACACCGGCGCACCGCACACCGGGCACGGGCCCACGGTGTCCTGCTGGCTGAAGTCGACGATCTCGCCGCTGTCTTCGTTCTTGTCGTCGCCGAAGTCGAACTCGAGCTTCCAGTTCTTGGCTTCTTCCCCGTCGTACTTGAGGATGATCTCGGCGGTGAAGGGCCAGCCCGCCTTGGAGCGGAAGCCCTCGAGCGGGCCGATGTGCTTGTTGGCCAGCAGCTGCTCGGCCTCGGCCACCTCGAAGGTGCGCCCGGCCGGCGACTTGCCGAACGAGAAGCCGCAGGCGTCCTCGCCCGTGCCGCTCTTGCCGGTGCAGCCGTAGCGGCGGTAGTTCTCCTTCACCACGCCGCCGCAGTTCGGGCAGGGCGTGGCGAGCGTGGCGTAGTCGCCCGGCACGGTGTCGCGGTCGTACTCCTTGGCCTTCTTGACGATGTGCTCCGTCATCTCGGCGATCTCGCGCATGAAGGCGTCGCGGCTCAGCGCGCCCTTCTCCATCTGCGCGAGCTTGTACTCCCACTCGCCCGTGAGCTCGGCCTTGGAGAGTTCTTCCACGCCCAGGCCGCGCAAGAGCGTCATGAGCTGGAAAGCCTTGGCGGTCGGGATGAGCTCGCGGCCTTCGCGCAGCATGTACTTCTCGGCGATCAGCCCTTCGATGGTGGCCGCGCGCGTGGCTGGCGTGCCCAGGCCCTTCTCCTGCATGGCCTCGCGCAGCTCGTCGTCGTCGATGGTCTTGCCGGCGCCTTCCATGGCGCCCAGCAGGGTGGCTTCCGAATAGCGTGCGGGCGGGCGCGTCTTCAGGCCCTTGAGGTCGGCCGACTCGTTCTGCACGATCTCGCCCGGCTTCACCGGCACGAGGCGCTTGCCGTCCTTGTCGTCTTCCTTCTCGTCGTCCTGGGCTTCCTTGCCGTAGATGGCGAGCCAGCCCGGCTTGACCAGCACCTTGCCGTCGGTGCGGAAGGGGTACTTCTTGCCGCCCTGCTCCACCGTGCTGATGCGCGTGGTCACCTGGTGCTCGGCGCTCGGGAAGAACACCGACAGGAAGCGGCGCACCACGAAGTCGTACAGCTTCTGCTCGGCCTCGCTCAGCCCGCTCGGGGCCTGCAGCGTCGGGATGATGGCGAAGTGATCCGACACCTTGGCGTTGTCGAAGATGCGCTTGTTGGGCTTGACGTAGTTGCCGTCGACCGCCTGCTGCGCGAACGGCGCCAGGTGCTTCATGCCGCTGCCGGCGAGCATTTCCATCGTCTGCTTGACCACCGGCAGATAGTCTTCCGGCAGCGCGCGCGAATCGGTACGCGGGTAGGTCAGCGCCTTGTGGCGTTCGTACAGGCTCTGCGCCAGCGCGAGCGTGGTCTTGGCGCTGAAGCCGAAACGGCCGTTGGCCTCGCGCTGCAGCGAGGTCAGGTCGAACAGCGCGGGCGAGGCCTGCGTGGTGGGCTTGCTCTCTTCGGTGACCGTGGCGGGCTTGCCGCGCGAGGCGTCGGCGATGGCGCGGGCTTCCTGCTCGGACCACACGCGGTCGGCGCGCTGCTCGGCATCGGGTTCGCCGTTGGCCAAGAGCGGCGCGTTGGCCTTCTTCCAGTCGGGGTTGAACCACTTGCCCGGGTACTGGCCGGCCTCGGCCGCGAAGCTGCCGTGGATTTCCCAGTACTCGCGCGAAACGAACTTGCGGATCTGCTCCTCGCGCTCCACCACCACCGACAGCGTGGGCGTCTGCACGCGGCCCACGGTCGTGAGGAAGAAGCCGCCGTCGCGCGAATTGAATGCGGTCATGGCGCGCGTGCCGTTGATGCCCACGAGCCAGTCGGCCTCGGAGCGCGAGCGCGCGGCGTCGGCCAGGCCCTGCATCTGCTTTTCGGTGCGCAGCGCGTCGAAGCCGTCGCGGATCGCCTGCGGCGTCATCGACTGCAGCCACAGGCGCTTGACCGGCTTGCCCAGTGGGCTCTTGCCGCCGGCGTACTGCTCGATGAGGCGGAAGATCAGCTCGCCCTCGCGGCCCGCGTCGCAGGCGTTGATGAGCTGCGTCACGTCCTTGCGCTTGGCCTGCTTGACCACGGCGTTCAGGCGCGTCTTGGTCTTGTCGACCGGCTTGAGGTCGAAGTGAGGCGGGATCACCGGCAGGTTGGCGAAGCTCCACTTGCCGCGCTTGACGTCGAATTCCTCCGGGGCCTGGATCTCGACCAGGTGGCCCACGGCGCTGGTCACGACGTAGGTGTCGTTCTCGAAATGCTCGTCATGTTTGTCGAACTTGCCGGCCACCGGCGTGAGGGCCCGGACGATGTCCTGGGCCACCGACGGCTTTTCTGCGATTACCAAAGTCTTTGTCATCTGAGGGCTCTCTATACTCTGCGGCTTCCGCGTGCGCACGCGCGCACACGCATGTGTGCATATTCAACCTAACAGACTTCGGCGATGCCTTCCAAATCCCCACTTTCCGCCGGCCGCGACAAGGAAGCCGCCCCCGTGACCGAGCCCGAGGCGCGGTCCGCCGCCACGCGCTCCGGTGGCCGGCGCATCCAGATGCGCCGCTCGGACGTCCACGGCAACGGCGTGTTCGCCCTGCAGGACCTGGCCGAAGGTGAAACGCTGATCGAATACAAGGGTGAGGTCATCAGCTGGAAAGAGGCGCTGCGCCGCCATCCGCACGATCCGACCCAGCCGAACCACACCTTCTACTTCCACATCGACGACGGCCGCGTGATCGACGGCAATGTGAAGGGCAACGACGCGCGCTGGATCAATCACTCGTGCGAGCCGAACTGCGAGGCTGACGAAGTCGATGGGCGCGTTTATATCAAGGCCCTGAGAAACATCGCTGCCGGCGAGGAACTGAACTACGACTACGGCCTGATCATCGACGAGCCGTACACCGAGAAGCTGCTGTCCGAGTTCCCGTGCTGGTGCGGCTCCGAGATGTGCCGCGGCACGCTGCTGACGCCCAAGGACGAGGACGAGGAAAAAGACAAGAAGAAAAAGAAGAAGGCCAAGAAAAAAGCCGAGAAGAAGAAGGCCGAGGCCAAGGAAGCGAAGAAGGCTGAAAAGAAAGCCGAGAAGAAAAAATCGGACAAGAAGGCCGACAAGAAAAAGGCCGACGGCAAGAAGAAGTCCAAGGGCGACGCCCCGGCCGCCGCCGGAGACTGACGATGGCCACGACGCCGGCCAGCGCCTGGTTCGAAGACCGGATCGCCGCGACGGTCACGCCGCTGCTGCCCGGCTTCGCGGTCGAGGCCGTGGCAGAAATCGATTCCACCAACACCGAGCTGATGCGCCGCGCGCGCGCCGGCCGCACCGACCCCGTGCTGCTCGTGGCCGAGCGCCAGACGGCGGGGCGCGGTCGCCTCGGCCGCCCCTGGCAGAGCGCGCAACAACCCGAGGCGCCCGCCTCCCTCACCTTTTCGCTGGGCATGCCGCTGGCGCCGGCCGACTGGTCGGGCCTGTCGCTCGCCGTGGGCGTGAGCGTGGCCGAAAGCCTCGACCCGACGGGCGCGCACCAGGTCGGCCTCAAGTGGCCCAACGACATCTGGGTGAACGACCGCAAGCTGGTCGGCATCCTCATCGAAACGGCGATGCCGCAGACCGCCCGGCCCGATGCCGCGCGCTACCTCGTGGTCGGCATCGGCATCAACATCGGCCCGCGCGAGGGCGACGGCATGCGCACGCCGCCGGCCTGGCTGCGCCAGTGGCAGCCCGACGCGTCCGCGCCCGAGGTGCTGCTGTCGCTGGCCGAGCCGCTGGTGCGCAGCGTGCTCGCCTTCGAGGCGCAGGGCTTCGCGCCCTTTGCCGAACGCTTTGCGGCGCGCGACGTGCTGCGCGGGCGCGAGGTGACGCTCAGCGACGGCACCGCGGGCCTGTGCGAAGGCGTGGCCTGGGGCGGCGAGCTGCAGGTGCGCACCGACGCCGGCCTGCAACTGATCTCGAGCGACGAAGTGAGCGTGCGCCCGCGCGGCATGTCGTTCTGAGCGAGGGCATGAAGCTGCGCCTGGTTCTCATCGCCTTGCTCGCGGCCAACGCGGGCTACTGGCTGTGGACGCGCGGCGACCTGGCGGGCTTTGGGCTCGCGCCCGCGGCGCTCGACGAGCGCGAGCCGCAGCGCATGGCGCGGCAGATTCACCCCGAGTGGGTGCAGATCCGCAAAGAGGCCAAGCCTTCGGGCACGCCCGCGCCCTGAGCGGATCAGGCAGCAGCCGCGCGCGCGAACATGCGCCGCGCCTTGGCCAAGGCGGCCTGCAGTTTCTCTTCGGAGGGCGGCTCGTGTGAACTCGAGCTCAGGCCGAATTTCTTGCCCGCGATTTCCTGCACCGCGACCAGGATGCCGCCCAGCACGGCCGGATCGGTCTCGGTGTCGAGCGCCTGGCGCAAGGGCTCGAGCGCCTTGGGTGCGGCGCTGCGGCGGTTGAACACGATCTGCATCAGCGCGCTCGCGGCCCATCGGCGGTTCGTGGCGACGGCGTCGTGCGCGAGCAGCGGCACGACCTTGGCGATGTCGGTCGTGCCACCGAGCCAGCCGATCACCCACAGACCCTTGCAGCGCAGCTCGTCGTGCGGTGACGCGAGCGCGGCGCGCGCCAGGACCGCCGTCTCTTTCAGCCGTCGGCCCTTGCGGTACTTGAAGCCGCCGAGCAGCTGCAGCACCGTGGCCTGCATCGCAGGGTCGGGCTCGCGGTCGAACTGCGCGAGCAGGTGGTCTTCGGCTTCGTCGCCGCGCTCGCCGAACTTGCGGCACAGCCAGTCGTAGAGCTCGCTGTCCATGCCGGTGTCGTGCAGCAGCGTGTAGTGGAAGGCGAGCGCCTCGGCTGAATCCTGTTCCAGCAGATCGGCGCCGAAGTCGAACATGTCCGACACGTCGGTGTCGAGGCGGATTTCCAGGAAGCGTTGGCGCAGCGTGTCGAGCGGATTCATTCCGACGGAGCCTCCTCGAAGCGCACGGTGAAGAGCGCGCCCGGCGGATGCTTGCCGGGGTGCGCGTCTTCGAGCTTGACCCGTGCGCGGTGCTGGTTGGCGATCTCGCGCACGATCGGCAGGCCCAGCCCGGAGCCGTCGGCCTCGTTGCCGAGCACGCGGTAGAAGGGCTCGAACACCAGCTCGCGGTCGGCCTCGGCGATGCCGGGGCCGTTGTCCTCCACCTGCACCAGCTGCACGTGACCGAAGGGATCGGCCAGCACGCGCGCCGTGACCACGCCGGGGCGCTCGGGCGTCGAGGGCGTGTAGTTGAGCGCGTTGTCGACCAGGTTGCGCACCAGCTCCTTGAGCAGCGTCGGGTTGCCGTCGACCATCACGCCGGGCGCGCCGGCCTGGACGCCGTCGTAGCCCAGGTCGATGCGCTTCTCGATGGCGCGCGGCACGGCCTCGCGCACCACCTCGATGGTCAGCCGCGCGAGGTCGCAGGGCTGGCAGTGCGTCATGGCGCTGGTGCCCTCGGCGCGCGCCAGCGACAGCAGCTGGTTCACGGTGTGGGTGGCCCGCACGCTGGCGCGGCCGATCTGCTTGAGCGACTGCTTGAGCTCGTCGGCGTTGGCGCCCTCGCGCTGTGCCAGGTCGGCCTGCATGCGCAGGCCCGCGAGCGGGGTCTTCAGCTGGTGGGCGGCATCGGCCAGGAAGCGCTTCTGCGTGAAGATGGAGTCGTTGAGCTTGTCGAGCAGCTCGTTCACCGACGACACCAGCGGCACCACCTCGAGCGGCACCGAGGACTCGTCGAGCGGGCTCAGGTCGCCGGGGCGGCGCTCGCGGATGCGCGCCTCGACCACCGACAGCGGCTTGATGCCGCGCACCAGCGCCAGCCAGATCAGCAGCACCGCCAGCGGCAGGATCGCGAACTGCGGCAGCAGCACGCCCTTGATGATCTCGGTGGCGAGCACCGCCTGCTTCTCGCGCGTCTCGGCCAGCTGCAGCAGCGACGGCGGCACCTCTTCGCTGCCGCTGGGAATCCACAGCGAGGCCACGCGCACCGGCTGGCCGTGCACGGTGCTGTTGTGCAGCAGGACCACGTTGGTGCCGGGCGGGTCGTCCACGTTGGGCTGCGGCAGGTCGCGCTCGCCGTGCAGCAGCGTGCCGTGGCCGTCGAGCAATTGGTAGTAGATGTGGCCGGCGTCGTCGGCACGCAGGATCTCGCGCGCCGATTGCGACAGCACGAAGTGCGTCTGCCCCTGCTTCACCGTGACCAGCTCGGCCAGCACCTTCACGTTGTGCTCCAGCGCGCGGTCGAAGGGTGCGTTGGCGATGCCCTGCGCCACCAGCCACGTCACGCCGATGCTCACCGGCACGAGCAGCAGCAGCGGCGTGAGCATCCAGTCGAGGATCTCGCCGAACAGGGAGCGCTGGGCGCGCTGGAAGAGCTTCAAGGGAGTTCCTGGCAAGACGAAAGAACGCGGGCGAGCGTGAACAAGTACTGCGATTCGCAGGTGTGACGTTTCATTGACAAGGTGTGACTGGTTGTAGCCTTGACGTGCAGTTTCTGCAATTCAAAAACATCAGGGAGAAATCATGAAGCAAAAGACCGTGGGCGGCTGCCCCAAGCCGCTCTGGATGGCCGCGACCGTGTTGGCCGCCAGCGTGGGTGTGACTGCATGCGGCGGTGGAGGT
>NZ_JBWKXQ010000080.1:0-29116 GCF_059423125.1 Variovorax sp. GW531-E2
GCCGCTGCCGGCAGCGGTGCACAAGGAAGACGCGGGCCGCCGCACGGCCGAGCGCCTGCGCCTGCTGGCCGAGCAGCTGCAACCGCAGCGCCGCATGGTGCACACGGGCGACGTGATCTACCAGGCCGGCGAACGCTTCGGCAACCTCTACATCCTGAACTCGGGCTTCTTCAAGATCGTGAATCTCTCGGCCGACGGCCGCGAGCAGGTGGTGGGCCTCAAGTTCCGCGGCGACTGGCTCGGCTTCGACGGCATCGCGGGCCAGCGCTACGTGTGCGACGCGGTGGCGATGGACACGGGCGAGGTCTGGGTCGTTCCCTACGAATCGCTGCTGGCCGCCTGCGCCACGCACCCCGCGCTGCTACAGATGCTGCACGCCGCGATGAGCCGCGAGATCGCGCACGACCGCGATTCGCTGATGTCGGTGTGCACCTTGCCGGCCGATGCGCGCGTGGCCGACTTCCTGCGCTACTGGGCCGAGTCGCTGGCCGACCGCGGGATGCGCACGGACGAGATCACGCTGCGCATGACGCGCGCCGAGATCGGCAACTACCTGGGCATGACGCTCGAAAGCGTGAGCCGCGCACTCTCGCGGCTGGCGCGCGACAAGGTCATCGGCTTTGCCACCAAGGGCCGGCGCGAGGTGCAGATTCCCGACGTGGGCGCGCTCTCGGCCTTCGTGCAGCGCTGCCTGGCGCCGGCGCCCGCGATGCTTCAGTAAGAAGAGACGTCGTTCACTCGCGCGCAGCCAACAGCGCCCGCGCCATCGCGCGTGCAAGCTCGCTACGCGAATACGGCTTGCGCAGCAGCTCCCAGCCCGGGGGCGCTTCGCGGTCGGCGTCGAGCAGTTCGGCCGAGAAGCCCGACATCAGCAGCACCGCCAGCCGGGGTTGGCGTTGCACGGCCTCGGCGGCCAGCCGCGTGCCGCGCATGCCGGGGCCGAGCGCGATGTCGCTCAGCAGCAGGTCGAAGGGCGTGGCCTCGGCGGCCATCGCGGGCAACGCCTGTTCGGCATTGGCGGCGGTCGCGACCTCGCAGCCCAGCGTGGTGAGGAAGGTGTGGACCACCTGGCGCACCTCGGCGTCGTCTTCGACCAGCATCACGCGCAGGCCCGGGGCCAGCGTGGCCTCGGCTTCGATCTCCGTTGGGTCTTCGTCGACAGGCGTCGCAGCGCCCGCCGCATCGGCTTCGACCTGCGGCAGGTAGAGCGTCACGGTGGTGCCGGCGTTGAGCTTGCTGTCGATGGCGATGGCGCCGCGCGACTGCTTCACGAAGCCGTACACCGTGCTCAGGCCCAGGCCGGTGCCGCGCCCGGCTTCCTTGGTGGTGAAGAAGGGCTCGAAGAGGTGCTCCATGACCGCGTCGGTCATGCCGGTGCCACTGTCGGCGATGGAGAGCGCGACGAAGCGGCGGCCGGCGTCGGCGTCGCTCAGTTCCTGGCGCACGGTGGCGGGCAGGGCGTCGCAGGCCTCGGCGCGAAAGTGCAGACGCCCGCCCTCGGGCATGGCGTCGCGCGCGTTGATGGCGATGTTCAGCAGCGCCGATTCGAGCTGGCCCGGGTCGGCGCGCACGGCGGGGCAGGGGTCGTCGGCGTCGATCTCGATCTGGATGCGCTGGTCGAGCGTGCGGCGCAGCATGTCGGTGAGCGAGTGCAGCATCTGCCGCACGTCGACCGCGTCGGGCTGCAGCATCTGGCGCCGCGAAAAGGCCAGCAGCTTCCCCGTGAGCTCGGCGCCGCGCCGGCTGGCGCGCGCGGCGGCGGCCACGAGCTGCTGCGCGTAGCCGTCGGCCGCGAGCTGCGGCAGTTCTTCGAGCACCTGCAGGTTGCCCTGGATGATGGTCAGCAGGTTGTTGAAGTCGTGCGCGATGCCGCCGGTGAGCTGGCCCACGCTCTCCAGGCGCTGGGCGTGGTTCAGCGCCTCTTCGGTCTGCACGCGCTGCAGGCTGGTGGCGAGCAGGCTGGCCACCGATTCGAGAAAGCGGATCTCCTCGTCGCCGAAGCGCCGCGCGGCGGTGGCGCGCACCGACAGCATGCCGGTCACGCGGCCCCGGTCGGACAGCGGCACGGCGAGCGCGCTGACCAGTCCGGCTTCGAGGTAGGCGGGCGGCACGGTGAAGCGACGCTCTTCGCGGTAGTCGGTCACGACGACGGGGCAGCCTTGCGAGAGCACGTAGCCGGGTTGGGTGTCGGGCCGGTTGGCGATGCGCAGGCCCACGCTCTCGTCGGCGACCAGGCCCACGCCGCTGGCCAGGCGGAACTCGCGCTGGCTGCCGTCGAGCAGCCACACCATGGCGACCTCGACCTGCAATGCGGTCGCGACGATCTCGGGCACCTGCGCCAGCACCACCTGAAGGTCGCGCGTGTCGACCGCCAGCCGGCCCAGCTGCGCCAGGTGTTCGCTGTAGCGCGCGCGCTGCAGCGCCTGCTTCACGCGCGGGTAGGCGCCGATGTCGCGGATCGCGGCCACCACGAAGGGCAGGCCCTGGTTCTGCAGCGGGCTCAGCGCGATCTCGACCATCACCTCGCTGCCGTCCTTGCGCTTGGCCACGAGCTCCATGTCGGTGCCCATCGGGCGCGGGCGCGGCGCGCGGCCGTAGGCTTCGCGAAACGCCGCGTGGCGCGGGCGGATGCTGTCGGGCACCAGCGCTTCCACGCTCAGGCCCACGAGCTCGTCGGCCGCGTAGCCGAGCATGGCGGCGGCCGAGGGGTTGGCCAGCACGATGCGGCCCGACTGGTCCACCACCAGCAGCGAATCGGGATACGCGGCGAACAGCGAGCGGAACACGCTGCCTTCCTCGACGCCCGAGGGCAGGCCGGGAATCGAGGGGGCGTTGCCGTCAGCCATGGGTGACCGGCGGCACCAGGATGTAGCCCGCGCCGCGCACCGACTTGATGAGCTGCGGATCGTCGGCGTTGGCCTCGATCTTCTTGCGCAGCCGGCCGACCTGCACGTCGATCGTGCGGTCGAAGGGCGCTGCCTCGCGACCGCGCGTCTGCTCGAGCAGGAAGTCGCGCGAAAGCACGCGGCCCGGGTGCCGCGCGAAGGCGCACAGCAGGTCGAACTCGCCCGTGGTCAGCGCCACGGCCTCGCCCTGCGCGTTGCTGAGGCTGCGCGCGGCGGTGTCCAGGCGCCAGCCGGCGAAGCGCAGGCGCTCGGGCGGCGTGGGGGCGGCGGCGGCCGCCGACGCGTCGGGCGTGAGGCGCCGCAGCACGGCCTTGACGCGCGCCGCCAGCTCGCGCAGGTCGAAGGGCTTGGTCACGTAGTCGTCGGCGCCCACTTCGAGGCCCACCACCTTGTCCACCGGGTCGCCGCGGCCGGTGACGATCACCAGGCCGCAGCGCCAGTTCTCGCGCATGTGGCGGGCGATGGAAAAGCCGTCTTCACCGGGCAGGCCGAGGTCCAGCAGCACGAGGTCGGCCGGGTCGGCGGCCATGAGCGAGCGCAGCGCCGCGCCGTCGTGGATCTGGGTGACGCGATAGCCGTGGCCCTGGAGGTAGTTGGCCAGCAGCAGCGTGATGTCGACCTCGTCGTCGAGCACCGCGATGTGGGGGGCAGAAGTCATGCGGGGGCTGGGAGAAAAAACGCCGGCGCCACGGGGAAGGGCGCAGGGAGCCGGGAAGCGTAGCACG
Source organism: Variovorax sp. GW531-E2 (assembly GCF_059423125.1). Lineage (NCBI taxonomy): Bacteria > Pseudomonadati > Pseudomonadota > Betaproteobacteria > Burkholderiales > Comamonadaceae > Variovorax > Variovorax sp. GW531-E2. Next base: position 3,632 of record NZ_JBWKXQ010000080.1, read on the forward strand.
CAAGGCGCGGCTGCGGCAGCGGCAGCGGCCGCTGTTGATCTGGCGCAAGGCCCGCGGGCGGGGCGCTTCCGAGAATCGCGCCCGTTGTCCACAGGGTCCAGAAGGTACGAACGAATGGCATCTTTTCTTTTCTCGGGCGCGCTCGATCTCCCGTGGTGGGGCGTGCTGCTGGCCGCGCTGGCGCTGACGCACGTCACCATCGCCTCGGTCACCATCTTCCTGCACCGCCACCAGGCGCACCGCGCGCTCGACCTGCATCCCATCGCCAGCCACTTCTTCCGCTTCTGGCTCTGGATGACCACGGGCATGGTCACCAAGCAGTGGGCCGCGGTGCACCGCAAGCACCACGCCAAGTGCGACACGCCCGACGACCCGCACAGCCCGCAGGTGGTGGGCCTGAAGCGCGTGCTGTGGGGCGGCGTGCTGCTGTACGTGGCCGAGGCGCGCAACCCCGAGACGCTGAGCCGCTACGGCCACGGCACGCCCGACGACTGGCTCGAGCGCCGGCTGTACACGCGCTACCAGACGCTGGGCATCACCTGCATGGGCCTGATCGACATGGCGCTGTTCGGCGTGCTGCCGGGCGCGCTGGTGCTGCTCGTGCAGATCGCGTGGATTCCGTTCTGGGCCGCCGGCGTGGTCAACGGCATCGGCCACTTCTGGGGCTACCGCAACTGGCCCGCGTCGGACGCGAGCACGAACATCTTTCCCATCGGCCTGCTGATCGGCGGAGAGGAGCTGCACAACAACCACCACGCGTTCCCGACCTCGGCCAAGCTGTCGAACAAGTGGTTCGAGTTCGACATCGGCTGGGTCTACATCCGCGCGCTGCAGGCGCTGGGGCTGGCGAAGGTGAAGCACCTGGCGCCGAAGCCGCGCCTCACCACGCCGCGCGCCACCGTCGACCTGCTCACGGTGCAGGCGGTGATCCGCCACCACTACGACGTGCTGTCGAACTACTCGCGCTCGCTGAAGCAGGCCTGCACCGAGGAGCTGGCGCGCGTGCATGCGCTCGCGCCGAACAAGGCCCGCGCCTTGCGCGCCGCGCGGCCCTGGCTCGGCAAGGAAGAAAAGGCGCTCGACGCCACGCGCCATGCGCAGCTCACGCAAGCGCTGGTGGCTTCGCAGGCACTGGAAACGATGTACGCGATGCGGCGCGAGTTGACCGCGCTGTGGAGCCGCTCGGGCGCCACCGGCGAACAGCTCGTGAAGCGGCTGCAGGACTGGTGCGAGCGCGCCGAAGCCAGCGGCATCGCGCCGCTGGCGGCCTTTGCGGTGCGGCTGCGTTCCTACGCCTGAGGACGGCCCTCGCGGGTGCCGTCAGGCCGGCCCGACCTGCACCGCCACATCGAGCGGCACGGCCCGGCGCAGCGCACTGCCCACCGGGGAGTGGGCCTCGGCCCAGTGCACGAGGTCGCGCAACGCCTGCTCCGGCACGCCCTCCGCGGCGATCCGCACCGCGACGTGCATGCGGCTGGGGCCGGCGGGCACGGAGGCCGGCTCGCCGAGCAGGCCGCGGCTGTCCGACTGGCTGCCGACGACCACTTCGAGCGTCGTCAACGCGATGCCGAGCTGCGCCGCCCGCATGGCGATCACGGTCGTTTCGCAACTCGCCAGGGCGGCGCGCATGAACCAGCCGGGTGATGGCGCCTCGCCGTGGCCTCCGATGGCCTTGGGCATGTCGGTCGCGATGGATTCCCCCGTGGGTCCGGTCACGCGAAAGTGCAGGCCCGACACCAGCGTGGCCGTGGCCGGCTTGTCCTGGGTCAGGGCGTCCTGGGGATGCGTCGCGAAGTGGCTCGCGAGGGTGTCCATGGACTGCCGGATGTGCTGGGGTGAGCTCATGGCGCTGCTCCTTGAAACGGGGAACGGGCGGGCGGTTCTTGCGCGAAAGAAGCCGCGAGCGGAGCAGGCCATTCTGGGCGCGGTGCCGGGCCCCGTCAAACCGGCGGCGGGCGGCCGGCCTACTGGTTTGCGACCTGTCCGTCCGGCAGGCTGAAGCGCTCGGACTCCACCTTGGCCGCGGCTTCGGGCGCGCGGATCAGCAGCACCGGCACGGGCGCCACCCGCAGGATGTGTTCCGCGCTGCTGCCCATGGCCCAGCGGCTCAGGCCGCGCCGCCCGTGCGTGCCGAGCACGATCAGGTCGGCCTTCGAATCGACGGCCTCGGTCACCACCTGGTCGTGGACCGCGCCGGCCTTGAAGCCGTCGCGCAGCACGACCTCGGCCTCGACGCCCGCTTCCTGCGCCTGGGCGCGGGCCTTCTCGAGCAGCGTCACGGCGTTGGCGCGCAGCGCCCCGAGCCAGTCGCCCGAATGGCCGACGTAGACGTCCATGCCGAGCGCGAACGAGAGCTCGTCCAGGATGTGGACGATGCGCAGGCGGCCGCCGGTGAGTCGGGCCAGGCGGATGGCTTCGGCCAGGCCTTCGGCGGAGGTGGAACTGCCGTCGACGGGAACCAGGATGCGTTGGTACATGGTGTGGAACCTCCAGGGTGCGTTGATGAGAAAGAGGAGATGCCATGCCAGTCTGTGCCTGGCTGCGTGCACGGGCCTTGATCTGGAACAAGCCTGGGCCGCCTCGGGCTTGCGACCCTTGGGGCCTTCGAAAGAAGGAGACCCTCATGACACATGCCGCCGTCCGGATCATTCGCCAGGAGCACGCCGCGTTGGCGGCCATGCTGCGTTCCATCGTGATGCTGCTCGACCAGCACCGCCGAAAGGGCACGATGCCCGACTTCGCGACGTTGCGCGCGATGCTGTTCTACGTGGACGAGTTTCCCGAGAAGCGCCACCACCCGAAGGAGACCGAGCTGCTCTTTCCCCGGCTGCGCGCCTGCACGCCGATCTCGCGCGACCTGATGGACAAGCTCGACAACGACCATGCCTGGGGCGAGCGCAAGATCCGCCACGTCGAGCACGCGCTGCTCGCCTTCGAGATGCTCGGCGAGCCGCGCCGCCTGGCCTTCGAGCAGGCGATGAACGAGTACGTGAGCTTCTACCTGGACCACATGGCGCACGAGGAACGCGAGATCCTGCCGCTGGCCGAGCGCGTGCTCAGTGCCGACGACTGGCGCGAGCTCGACGCGGCCTTCGGCGAGAACCGCGACCTGTTTTCCAACCACCCCGCGCCCGACGAGGTGTATGCGTCGCTCTTCACGCGCATCGTCAACGCGGTGCCCGCGCCGATCGGGCTGGGGCCGGCGCTGTAACGACGGCCTGTGTCCGGATCGCTTAGGCTCGGCCTGAACTCATTCAGGACCAACGAGACGGCGAGATGGACATCGATCAGATCAGGGGAAGGCTGGACTTCCTTCGCGAGGCCGAGCGCCTCAAGAGCGTGCTGCGCAGCGCGCACACCGCCTCGGGCCGCACCGAGAGCACGGCCGAGCACAGCTGGCGCCTGTGCCTGATGGCCATGGCCTTCGAGGACGAGCTGGCCGACCTGGACCTGCTCAAGGTGCTGAAGATGTGCGTGGTGCACGACCTGGGCGAGGCGATCCACGGCGACATCCCCGCCATCGTGCAAGGCGCGCATCCCGACAAGAGCGCGCAGGAGCGCGAAGATCTGCGGCTGCTCACGCGCACGCTCGACGCGCCGCTGCGCGCGGGCATCCTGGCGCTGTGGGACGAGTACGAAAAGGCCGAGACGCCCGAAGCCCGCGCGGTGAAGGCGCTGGACAAGCTCGAGACGCTGCTGCAGCACAACCAGGGCGCGAACCCGCCGGACTTCGACTACGAATTCAATCTCGGCTACGGCCAGAAGCACACCGGCAGCCGGCCTCTGTTCCGCGCCATGCGGGCGTTGGTGGATGCCGACACGCAGAAGAAGGTGGAGGCTGCGCGGAGGGCGCAGGCGGGGCCGGTGGTTCGCCCCGAGCAACCGGGCGACGAAGCCGCGATCCGGCAACTGACGGTGGCGGCGTTTGCCGAGGCACCGCATGCCGACGGCACCGAACACCTCATCGTCGACGCCCTACGCGCGGCCGGCCAGCTCACGCTGTCGCTCGTGGTCGAGGAAGGCGGCGAGATCGTCGGTCATGTCGCGCTGTCGCCCGTGGCGATCTCGGACGGCACGACTGGCTGGCATGGCCTGGGCCCGATCTCGGTGGCGCCCGCGCGCCAGGGGCAGGGCATCGGCCGGCTGCTCATGGAGGCCGCGCTGGCGGGCCTGCGCGCGGCCGGGGCGCAAGGCTGCGTGCTGCTGGGCGATCCGGCCTTCTACGGCCGCTTCGGCTTCGCGGTGCGGCCCGGCCTGGTGCTGCCGGGCGTGCCGCCGGAATATTTCCAGGCCGTGTCGTTCCACGGCGCATGGCCGGCGGGCGAGGTGCGCTACGACCCGGCGTTCGGCGTGGGAAGCTGAGGCGCGGGCCGTTCATAATCGCCCCCGTCATGCCTGCCCGCCACCTGCCTTCGGACACTGCCCATGCGCCGCGCGTGAAGCGCGCGCAGACCTCGGTGTCCGCGCGTTCCGCGACCCCCGAACCACCCCGCCGCCGCATCCATGACGGTGGTGCGTCCCGCAGCCTTGCGGGCTTCACCGCGATGGAGAGCAGCGCACCGGCCCGCGCGCCGTCTGCGGCGCGACCGCGCAACTGGCGCACGACCCTGCTGGGTGTGGCGCTCGGGCTGGTGATCGCGATGCTGTTGCTCATGAAGTGGCTGCTCGACTACCAGGTCGATGCCGCGCAGGCGCGCCACGCGCAGGAAGCCCAGGCGCGCACGCAGGCCGCGCGCTGCTTCGGCCGCGATGCCGGGCCGTCGTGCCCGCCGGCCGGTCGCACGGTCGTCGAGACCGTCGAGTCCGCAGCGACGAGATAACCCCGCGCACCGCGTGCGCGGTGCCTCATTCGTTCAGTTCAGCGCAGCACCAGCACCGGAATGTGCGAGTGCGTCAGCACGTGCAGCGTCTCGCTGCCCAGCAGCAGCCGTGCGAGGCTGCGGCGCCCGTGCGAGGCCATCACGATCAGGTCGCAGTCCTGGTTCTTGGCGGCGTGGATGATGGCTTCGGCCACCTGGTTCGACTTCATGACCACCGCGTCGGCGCGGCGCACGCCCTTGGCCAGGGCGGTGTCGCGCACCGCATCGGCCACGCGCTGGGCCGCCTGCTCGACGTGTTTCTGGTTGGCCTCGAAATCCGTCTGGTTCAGCAGCATCGAGCCTTCGAAGTAGCCATAGGGCTGGATGTGTGCGACGTTGACGCTCACCAGCTCGGCGCCGGTCAGCAACGCGAGGTCGATGGCCGCGGCCACCGCCTTGTCCGACAGCGAAGAGCCGTCGGTTGCGACGAGAACACGCTTGTACATGGCAGGCTCCTTGGCCCCCGGCACCGCGGGTGCCCTCACTGCCCAGTCTAGGTCGCGGGGCCCGGTCTTTCAAGGCGCGGCGCAGCGGCCGCGCCGATCGCCGTCAGCTGCTCGTGCTGTGGCGCCGGCCCAGTGCGAACACCGAGTTCGGTGCGTCGACCACGAAGGGCTTGCGCACCGGCGAGCCGACCACGGCCGTGGTGCGGCGCGCGGCCGCGCTGGTGGCGGGCTGCACGCCCTTGGCCTTCTGTTCGTCGACCAGGCTCTGCAGCGAGATCGAGCGCAGGAACTCGACGGCGCGCAGGTTCACGGAGGCCCACAGGTCGTCGATCTCGCAGCGGCCGGGCTCGTCGGCCGAGCCGGCGGCGCGCGGGCGGATCTTGCTGGCGCCCAGGTCTTCGATGGTGAGCACGATGTCGGCCACCGTGATCTCCGCGGCCTTGCGGCTGAGCGAGTAGCCGCCGCCGGGGCCGCGGGTGGATTCGACCAGCCCGTTGCGGCGCAGCTTGGCGAACAGCAGTTCCAGGTACGACAGCGAGACCTGCTGGCGCAGGCTGATCGAGGCCAGCGTGACGGGGCCCGAGCGGCCGTGCAGGGCGATGTCGATCATCGCGGTGACCGCGAAGCGGCCCTTGGTGGTGAGGCGCATGGTGTTTCCTTCCTTGCTTGTCGTTCTGTGTGCGCTTACTCGTCGCGGCCGCCGGCGATGCCCAGCAGGGCCAGCAGCGACTGGAACACGTTGTAGAGGCTCAGGTACACGCCCAGCGTGGCCGAGATGTAGTTGGTCTCGAGGCCGTCCTTCACGCGCTTCAGGTCGTGCAGGATGAAGGCCGAGAAGATGCCGATGGCGGCGACCGACAGCGTCATCATCAGCGCGCTCGACTGGATGAAGACGTTGGCGATGCCCACCACCAGCAGGCCGATGGCGCCCACGAAGAGCCACTTGCCCATGGCCGAGATGTCGCGCTTGATGACCGTCGAGAGCATGGCCATGCCCAGGAAGATGCCGCCGGTGCCGGCGAAGGCGGTCATGACCAGGCTGGCGCCGTTGGACAGGCCGAGCACGCTGCCGACCAGGCGCGACAGCATCAGACCCATGAAGAAGGTGAAGGCCAGCAGCACGGGCACGCCGGCGGCGGAGTTCTTGGTCTTCTCGATGGCGTACATGAAGCCGAAGGCGCCGCCGAGGAACACCATGATGCCGATGCCCGGCGACATGGCGCGCGTGAGGCCGGTGGCCACGCCGAGCCAGGCGCCCAGCACGGTGGGCACCATCGACAGCGCGAGCAGCCAGTAGGTGTTGCGCAGAACGCGGTTGCGTTCCTGGACCGAGGCCAACGGTGCGCCGAAGCTGGAGGGGTAGGCCGATTGGCTGGAGTTCATCGAAAAATCCTGAAAAAAGAGAGAGGGCCGGACGGGTCGCATGACACGTGCGGCGGGGCCGTCGAACGGCTGAAAAGAAGGGGCAGGGGCGTCGCGCTAAACAGGCGACGGGCCGGATGGATGAGCGCAAACGCCCGGACTGTTTCAGTCCTCAGGCGTTCGCTCGCCGCCGCGCGGCCTCAGGCGGCGAGGAGGGCGTGGGGCCGGGGTGGCCGCTTGGGCCGGTCGAGCAGCGGCGAGAGCACCGAGGTGGAGCCCAGCCGCGGCGGTTGCGCGGACAGCACCAGCAGGTTGCGCGCGTGGGGACGCGCATCGACCAGTTCGGCGTGCTCGGAGCCCGCTTCGTCCATGGCGGACGGGTCTTCGGACGATGTCTTGCCGATGTCCTTGTCACCGCCATCGGCCAGCGAGGCGGCGAGCGTCGCGACGGTCTGGCGTTCGCCGGACGACGACGTCACATGGTGGCCGCCGACCAGCCCGTGCGCGAGCACGGCGAAGCCGTAGCAGGACAGCATGAAAGCGAGGACGGTAGCGGCAAACCAGCGGGACATGTAGGGGTATTTTACCCGCCGCGAGGGATCGGCTCCGGCGGGCGCGAATTCATCCGACCTGCGCGCACGGGTGTTGCCATCGTCCATCGGGTGGAACGCTGCAGGCAAATTTCGCCGACTACCGGACTTTCGGGCGCGCTTTTACGCTGACGGACATGCATCGGGGGCCATTTTTCCCCGGCATTCAACCTCACAAAGGAAGCCTCTCATGTCCAAGCCTTACACCCGTCTCGACAAGAACGATGTCGCCGTGCTGCTGGTCGACCACCAGACCGGCCTGCTCTCGCTGGTGCGCGACATCGACCCCGACAAGTTCAAGAACAACGTGCTGGCCCTGGCCGACATCGCCAGCTACTTCAAGCTGCCCACGGTGCTGACCACCAGCTTCGAGAACGGCCCCAACGGCCCGCTGGTGCCCGAACTGAAGGCCCAGTTCCCCGACGCGCCCTACATCCCGCGCCCCGGCCAGATCAACGCCTGGGACAACGAGGACTTCGTCAAGGCCGTGAAGGCCACGGGCAAGAAGCAACTGCTGATCGCCGGCGTGGTCACCGAGGTCTGCGTGGCCTTCCCGGCGCTGTCGGCGCTGGCCGAGGGCTTCGACGTGTTCGTGGTCACCGATGCGTCGGGCACCTTCAACGACGTGACGCGCCAGGCCGCGTGGGACCGCATGTCGGCCGCCGGCGCGCAGCTGATGTCGTGGTTCGGCGTGGCCTGCGAGCTGCACCGCGACTGGCGCAACGACATCGAGGGCCTGGGGACGCTGTTCTCCAACCACATCCCCGACTACCGCAACCTCATCACCAGCTACACGCAGCTGACCCAAGGAAAGTGAGCACCCCATGACCACACCGAACACCGTCGCCAACTTCAACGGCGCCAAGCCCGTCATCGACCCCGACGACGCCGTGATGCTGCTCATCGACCACCAGAGCGGGCTGTTCCAGACCGTGAAGGACATGCCGATGACCGAGCTGCGCTCCAACGTCACCACGCTGGCCAAGGTCGCGACGCTGGCGAAGATCCCGGTCATCACCACCGCCTCGGTGCCGCAGGGGCCGAACGGGCCGCTGATTCCCGAAGTGCACAAGTACGCGCCGCATGCGCAGTACGTGGCGCGCAAGGGCGAGATCAACGCCTGGGACAACCCCGAGTTCGTGGCCGCCGTGAAGGCGACCGGGCGCGGCACGCTGATCATCGCGGGCACCATCACCAGCGTGTGCATGGCCTTCCCGAGCATCGCGGCGGTGCACGAGGGCTACCGCGTGTTCGCGGTGATCGACGCCTCGGGCACCTACTCGAAGATGGCGCAGGAGATCACGCTGGCGCGCGTGGTGCAGGCCGGCGTGGTGCCGATCGACACCGCGGGCGTGTGCTCCGAAGTGCAGAAGACCTGGCACCGCGACGACGCCGCGCAATGGGCCGAGGCCTACAGCGCCGTGTTCCCGCCCTACCAGCTGCTGATCGAGAGCTACATGAAGGCGCAGGAGGTCGTGACGAACAGCGAGCAGCTGGATTCGCAGCGCGCCTGACCCTCTCGATGCGACACTGACGACCGCCGCGCCGCACGCCCTTCGCGTGCGGCGCGGCTTTCCTTATTTCAACGCACGGCAAGGAGCCCCGCATGGACAGTCCCCGCATCCTGATCATTCCCGGCAGCGCCCGCGACGGCTCGCTCAACCGCCGGCTGGCGGCCGTGGCCGCGGCCACCGCGCGCGCGGCGGGCCTGCAGGTGACGGAGATGGACCTGCGCGCGCTGGCGCTGCCCGTGTACGACGGCGACCTCGAAGCCGCCTCGGGCGTGCCGGCCGGCGCGCACGAACTGCGCAGCGCCATCGCGGCGAGCGACGGCGTGCTGATCGTCACGCCCGAGTACAACGGTTTTCCGACGCCGCTGGTCATCAACGCCTTCAGCTGGCTCTCGCGCATTCCACCCGGCGAGGGCCATGCGGGCGGGCTGGCCGCCACGGCCAACAAGCCGGCCGCGCTGCTGTCGGCTTCGCCCGGGCCGCTGGGCGCGCTGCGCTCGATGAACTTCCTGCGCCAGTACCTGCAGATGGCCTTCGCCATGCTGGTGGCGCCGCAGCAGTTCGCGCTCGGGCGCGCGAACGAGGCCTTCGAGGCCGACGGCACGCTGAAGGACGCGCGCGCCGCGCAGTCGGTGCAGAAGGTGGTGGCGGCGCTGGCCGCGCTCGCGACCGCGCTGCCCACGCCACGCTGACTTGCTCAGGGCGGCGTTCGTGCTGTCGCGCGAACGACCGTCCCGATCCGCATCGCGACGTATCTTCGACCGCACATTGGAAGAAGGACGAGACGACATGCAATTCGAATTCACGCCCCGGGTGCTCGCGCTGCGCGCCGAGCTGCTCAAGTTCATGGACGAGCACGTCTACCCGAACGAGAAGCGCCGCGAGGAAGAGCTGGCCGCCAACGCCCGCGCCGGCCGCCCGTATGCCGAGCTGCCGATGATGGCCGGCCTCAAGGCCAAGGCGCGCGAGCGCGGCCTGTGGAACCTGTTCCTGCCCGAGTCGGAACACGGCCCGGGCCTGTGCAACGTCGAGTACGCGCCGCTGTGCGAGATCATGGGCCGGCGCTACTGGTGCGCCGAGATCTTCAACTGCTCCGCGCCCGACACCGGCAACATGGAAGTGCTGGCGCGCTACGGCACCAAGGCGCAGCAGGAACGCTGGCTCACGCCGCTGCTGGCCGGCGAGATCCGCTCGTCGTTCGCCATGACCGAGCCCGAGGTGGCCTCCAGCGACGCCACCAACATCCGCTGCAGCATCCGCCGCGAGGGCGACGAGTACGTCATCAACGGGCGCAAGTGGTACATCACCGGCGCCATGAACGAGCGCTGCGAAATCTTCGTGCTGATGGGCAAGACCGACCCCGACAACGCCGACCGCCACAAGCAGCAGTCGATGGTGCTCGTGCCCAAGAACACGCCCGGCATCACCATCGTGCGCGACATGCAGCTGCTGGGCATGTACGACCCGCCCTTCGGCCATCCCGAGATCGTGTTCGACAACGTGCGCGTGCCGGTCGAGAACATCCTGCTGGGCGAGGGCCGCGGCTTCGAGATTGCGCAAGGCCGCCTCGGCCCCGGACGCATCCACCACTGCATGCGCGCCATCGGCATGGCCGAGGCCGCACTGGAGATGATGTGCCAGCGCTTGGTGTCGCGCGTCGCCTTCCACAAGCCGCTGTCGGAGCAGGGCGTGTGGCGCGAGCGCATTGCCGAGTCGCGCATGCTGATAGAGCAGTCGCGCTGGATGGTGCTGAATGCGGCCTACCGCATGGACACCGTGGGCAACAAGGTCGCAGCGAAAGAGATCGCCATGATCAAGGTGCTCACGCCCAACAACTGCGTGAAGGTGATCGACTGGGCCATGCAGGCCTTCGGCGCGATGGGCCTGAGCCAGGACACGCTGCTCACGCACTTCTACGCCTACGAGCGCCACCTGCGCGTGGCCGACGGCCCCGACGAAGTGCACCGCAACGCGATCGCCAAGCAGGAGCTGGCGGCGTACCAGTAACGGCAGCGCCGCCGCGAGCGCGTCAGTCCACGCGCTTCGCGCGTTCGAGCATGGCGTGCAGCAGCACGTTGCAGCCGGCCGTCAGATGGTCGGGCTGCGCGTCCTCGATCTCGTTGTGGCTGATGCCGTCCTTGCAGGGCACGAAGATCATGCCGGCCGGTGCCAGCCGCGCGGCATAGATCGCGTCGTGGCCCGCGCCCGACACCACGTCCATGGTCGAGTAGCCGAGCTTTTCGGTCGCGCGGCGCACCGCATCCACGCAATCGGGGTGAAACGGGCAGGGTGGAAAGTACGACACGCGCTCGATCGTCACGCCCAACCCGGTCTCGCGCCCCGTGCGTTCGACGAAGGCGAGGATCTCGCCGTGCATGCGGTCGAGCAATTCGCCGCTCACGTTGCGCAGGTCGACCGAGAACTTCACCTCGCCCGGAATCACGTTGCGGCTGTTCGGGTGCACCTGCACCATGCCGACCGTGCCGCGCCCGTAGGGCGGGTAGCGCAGCCCGATGGCCACCACCTCCTGCATGATCCGCGTCGCCACCTGCAGCGCGTCGCGACGCAGGTGCATCGGCGTGGGGCCCGCGTGCGCCTCCATGCCGGTGACGACGCAGTCGTACCACGAGAGGCCGAGCACCGCCGGCACCACGCCGATGACCTTGTCCGCATCTTCCAGCACCGGCCCCTGCTCGATGTGCGCCTCGAAGTAGGCGCCGATGGGGTGGTCGCCCGGCGTCTGGTCGCCGATGTAGCCGATGCGTTCCAGCTCCTCTTGCACCGTCTTGCCTTCGGTGTCCTTGGCCGCATAGGCGTGCTCGAGGCTGAAGGCGCCGCAGAAGACGCCCGAGCCCATCATCACCGGCACGAAGCGCGAGCCTTCCTCGTTGGTCCAGAACGCGACTTCGATGGGCGCCTCGGTGCGAATGCCCTGGTCGTTCAGTGTGCGCACCACCTCCAGCGCCGACAGCACGCCGTAGTTGCCGTCGAACTTGCCGCCGGTGGGCTGCGTGTCGATGTGGCTGCCCGACACGATGGGCGGCAGCGCGGGGTTGCTGCCTTCGCGGCGCATGAAGACGTTGCCGATCTTGTCGACCGTGATGCTCAGGCCGGCCGCCTTGCCCCACGACACCACGAGGTCGCGGCCCTGCTTGTCGAGGTCGGTCAGCGCCAGCCGCTTGACGCCGCCCTTGGGGGTGGCGCCGATGCGTGCCAATTCCATCAGCGAGTTCCACAGGCGCTCGCCGTTGATCGTCAGCACCTGCGTGTCCACTGCTGCATTCATGTATGACTCCTTGGGGGTTCAGCGCGCCACGGCCGTGGGCGCGTGCTGCTGCTTGAAGCGTTCGAGCGCGGTGAACATCGGCGCGAAGGGCGGGCGCTTGAGGTAGCGGCCGGTGCCCGGCTCGGCGCGCAGGTCGCCGTCGCGCCAGACCCAGCGGCCCGCGCTCACGGTGTGGCGCGGCACGCCTGTGACTTCACGGCCTTCGAAGATGTTGAAGTCGCTCTTCGAGTGCTGCGTCTTCACCGACAGCGTCTTGGTGGCCTTCGGGTCCCACACCACGATGTCGGCGTCGGCGCCGGCCTGGATCACGCCCTTGCGCGGGTACAGGTTGAACAGCTGCGCCGCGTTGGTGGAGGTGACGCGCACGAACTCCGAGGGCGTGAGGCGGCCGGCGTTGACGCCCGCGTCCCACAGCACGGCCATGCGCTCTTCGACGCCGCCGCAGCCGTTGGGAATTTTCGTGAAGTCGTCGCGGCCGGCCGCCTTCTGCTCGGCGCAGAAGGTGCAGTGGTCGGTGGCGGTGGTGTGCAGGTTGCCGCCCTGTAGGCCGCGCCACAGCATGGCCTGGTTCTCGCGCGAGCGGAAGGGCGGGCTCATCACGTGGGCGGCGGCGCGCGCGAAGTCGGGGTCGCGGTAGGCGCTCTCGTCGACTACCAGGTGGCCGGCCAGCACCTCGCCGTACACGCGCTGGCCGCGCGCGCGGGCGCGGGTGATGGCGTCGAGCGCTTCGCCGCACGACACGTGCACCACGTAGATCGGCACGCCCAGAACGTCGGCGATGGCAATGGCGCGGTTGGCCGCCTCGGCCTCGACCATCGGCGGGCGCGACAGCGGATGGCCTTCGGGGCCGCGGATGCCCTGCGCCAGCAGTTGCTGCTGCAGCATCGCGACCAGCTCGCCGTTCTCCGCGTGCACCGTCGGCATGGCGCCGAGCTCCAGCGAACGCTGGAAGCTCTTCACCAGGATCTCGTCGTCGGCCATGATCGCGTTCTTGTAGGCCATGAAGTGCTTGAAGCTGTTCACGCCATGCTCATGCACCAGCGTGCCCATGTCCTTGTGCACGCTGTCGTTCCACCAGGTCACGGCCACATGAAAGCTGTAGTCACCGGCCGATTTATCGGCCCAGCCGCGCCACATGCGAAAGGCGTCCATCAGCGACTGCTGCGGGTCGGGAATCACGAAGTCGATGATGCTGGTGGTGCCGCCGGCCAGGCCGGCCGCCGTGCCGCTGAAGAAGTCGTCGGCCGCGACCGTCCCCATGAAGGGCAGCTGCATGTGGGTGTGCGGATCGATGCCGCCGGGCATGACGTAGGCGCCCCCGGCGTCGATCACCTCGGCGCCCGCCGGCACTTGCAGGTCGGTGCCGACCTGGAGGATCTTGTCCCCCTGGCAGAGCACGTCGGCACGGTGCTCGGCATCGGCGTTGACCACCGTGCCACCGCGAATGAGTACGGTCATGGCGTGGGTTCCTTTTCTTTCTTGCTTCAGCTGGGGTTCTTGAGGGGCGGGGCCAGGCCCTGAAGCTGCGGCGCGCGCGCCTTCATCAGCCCCATGTAGACCACGGCCGACAGCACCACGCCGACGAACCAGGCGTAGGTGTAGATCGTCTTGAAGAACTCGGGCATCGACGGCACGGCCGACGGAAAGGCGGCGTTGAGGAAGCCGGGGATGTTCGGCAGCACGCCGACGATGAAAGCGACGATGGCCGCCATGTTCCAGCCGTTGCCGTAGCTGTAGGCGCCGGTCTCGCGGTAGAGCGCGTCGACGTCCAACTCCTTGCGGCGAATCAGGTAGTAGTCGGCAATCAGGATGCCGGCCACCGGCCCCAGCAGCGCCGAGTAGCCGATGAGCCAGGTGAAGATGTAGCCCTGCGTGGTCTCCAACACCTTCCACGGCATCATCACGATGGCGATGCCGGCCGTGATGTAGCCGCCCGTGCGGTACGAGATCTTCTTCGGGTTGAGGGCAGAGAAGTCGTAGGCCGGGCCCACGAGGTTGGCCGCCAGGTTCACGCTCACGGTGTCGATCAGCAGGATGATGAGCGCGAGCAGCACCGCGGCGCCGGTCATGCGGCTGGCCAGGTCCACCGGGTCCCACAGCGCCTTGCCGTAGATGACCACCGTGGCCGAGGTGACCATCACGGCCATCATCGCGAGCAGGCCCATGGGTGCGGGCAGGCCGATCACCTGGCCCACCACCTGGTCGCGCTGCGAACGCGAGAAGCGCGTGAAGTCGGGGATGTTCAGCGCCAGCGTGGCCCAGAAGCCGACCATGGCCGTGAGCGACGGCCAGAACACCGCCCAGAACATGCCGGCCTTCTTGCCGCCGGCCTCGAACTGCGAAGGCTGGTCGAAGATCGGGCCCAGGCCGCCCGCGCGCTGCACGGCCCAGTAGAGCAGGGCGATGCACACGATGATCTTCAGCGGCGCGGTGTAGGTTTCGAGACGGCGGATCGACTCGATGCCGTGCACCACGAAGTACAGCTGGATGGCCCAGAAGATCAGGAAGCACACGAGCTGCGCGCCGTTGATGCCGAGCATCGGCAGTTTGTCGCCGCCCAGCGGCTGGCCCATGAGCACGCCGACGAGCGTGTAGATCATCTGGCCGCCGAACCAGGTCTGGATGCCGTACCAGCCGCAGGCCACGATGGCGCGCAGCAGCGCCGGCAACCGCGCCCCGCGCGTGCCGAACGAGGCGCGCGCCATCACCGCGTAGGGAATTCCGTACTTCGCGCCCGCGTGGCCGATGAGAAGCATCGGCACCAGCACGATGGCGTTGCCGAGGAACACGGTCAGCACCGCCTGCCCCCACGACATGCCGCCCTCGATCAGGCTGGCCGCCAGCATGTAGGCGGGGATGCACATCACCATGCCCACCCAGAGCGCGGCGAAGTGGTACCAGCGCCACGTTCGCTGCGCCAGCGTGGTGGGCGCCAGGTCCTCGTTCCAGAGGTTTGCGGCGGGTGCGCCGCCGTGCTGTGGGGTCGTCATGTGGGTTTTCTCCTGCACGTGTGTCGTGCTTCTGGCCGTGTGGTCGTTCCCCTCCCGCCGCCGCCCGGTCTGCGCCGGGCTTGGTCATTCACTTGCTCACTCACTCGCTTGTTCGATATCCCGTTCAGGCGGGGCTGCCGGTGCGCATCGGGTTGTTGGGGTGCGTGGTCCAGTTGGCGTAGTGGCCGACCACCGGGTGGCCGGTGCGCGCGTCCGTCTCGCCGGCCTTCAGCGTGCGCATCGACAGCGCGCCGGGCACCGGGCAGATCGACACGCACAGGTTGCAGCCCACGCACTCTTCTTCCTTCACCTCGAAGAAGCGCATGCCGTCTTTCGTGGCGCTGATGGCCTGGTGCGAGGTGTCTTCGCACACCACATGGCAACGGCCGCACTGGATGCACAGGTCCTGGTGAATCACGGCCTTGTCGACGTGGTTCAGGTTGAGCTGCTGCCAGTCGGTGATGCTGCCGACCGCACGGCCGCGCAGCTGCTCGAGGTTGGCGTAGCCCTTCTGGTCCATGAAGTTCGAAAGGCCGTCGCACAGGTCCTGCACGATCTTGAAGCCGTAGACCATGGCGGCGGTGCACACCTGCACCGAGCTGCTGCCCAGCGCGATGAACTCGGCCGCGTCGCGCCAGGTCGAGACGCCGCCGATGCCCGAGATGGGCAGGCCGGCGGTCTGCGGGTCGCGCGCGATCTCGGCCACCATGTGCAGCGCGATGGGCTTGGCGCCGGGGCCGCAGTAGCCGCCGTGCGAGCCCTTGCCGTCGGTGTGCGGGAACATCGCCATCGCGTCCAGGTCGACGCCCATGATCGAGTTGATGGTGTTGATGAGGCTCACCGCGTCGGCGCCGCCCTTCTTGGCCGCGCGCGCGGCGGGGCGGATGTCGGCCACGTTGGGCGTGAGCTTCACGATCACCGGCAGCTTGGAGTAGTGCTTGCACCACTCGGCCACCATCTGGATGTACTCGGGCACCTGGCCCACGGCCGCGCCCATGCCGCGCTCGCTCATGCCGTGCGGGCAGCCGAAGTTCAGCTCGATGCCGTCGCAGCCGGTGTCTTCCACCATCGGCAGGATGTTCTTCCAGGCCTCTTCGGTGCAGGGCACCATGATCGAGGCCACCAGCGCGCGGTCGGGCCAGTTGCGCTTGACACGCGTCATCTCTTCGAGGTTGGTGCGCAGCGGGCGGTCGGAGATCAGCTCGATGTTGTTGAAGCCCGTCACGCGGCGGTCGGCCGCATACGACACGGCATAGCGCGGCCCGTGCACGTTGACCACGTTCGGGTCTTCGCCCACGGTCTTCCACACCACGCCGCCCCAGCCGGCCTCGAAGGCGCGGACCACGTTGATCTCCTTGTCGGTCGGCGGCGCCGAAGCCAGCCAGAAAGGGTTGGGGCTGCGGATGCCCACGAAGTCGATGCTCAGGTCTGCCATGTGAATTGCTCCTGTCGCGCCGCGGCGCGCACGGATGAATGGAGTAAAGGGAAGGGAGGGCGCTGTCGCGTCAGGCGGCGCGCAGGTGGCGGTCGATGGACAGCGCGGCCTGCTTGCCGTCTTCCACCGCCTCGACCGTGAGGTCGCGCCCGCCGAAGCGCGCGTCGCCGCCGGCCCAGACCTTCGGGAGCGAGCTGCGGCACTCGGCGTCGGTGTCGATGCGCCCGCCTTGCAAGCGCACGCCGCTGTCTTCCAGCGCGGTTGCGACAAAGCTCTGGCCGATGGCGCACAGCACCATGTCGGCCTGCAGCGCCAGCGCTTCGCCGGTCTCGACCAGCTTGCCGTCGACCAGCGCGGTGCGCGCGAAGTCGATGCCGCGCAACACGCCGCCCTTGGCGCGCAGGGCCTTGGGCGCGGCCCAGTGGATGATGCGCACGCCGTTCTCCTTGGCCCAGCTCTGCTCGTCGACCGAGGCGCCCATGGTGTCCGCGCCGCGCCGGTAGACGATGCTCACGTCTTCCGCGCCGAGCTTGCGCGACTGCACGGCCGCATCCACGGCGGTCATGCCGCCGCCGATCACCACCACGTGGCGGCCGATGGCCACGTCGGCCGGCGAGGCGGCCTGCCGCAGCTCGGCGATGAAGTCCACCGCATCGCGCACACCGGCCTGCTCGCCCAGGCCCAGCGTGTTCACGCCGGCCAGGCCTAAGCCCAGGAACACCGCGTCGTATTCGGCGGCGAGCGCATCCAGGTGCAGCTCGCGGCCCAGTGCCTGGTTGTTGCGCACCTCGATGCCGCCGACCGACAGCAGCCACTCGATCTCGCGCTGCGCGAAGTCGTTCACCGTCTTGTAGCTGGCCAGGCCGTATTCGTTCAGGCCGCCCAGCTTGGGGCGTGCATCGAACAGCGTCACCTGGTGGCCCTGCACCGCCAGGCGGTGCGCGCAAGCCAGGCCGGCCGGGCCCGCACCGACGACGGCAATGCGCTTGCCCGTGTCGGCCGCGCGCACGAACAGCGGCGCGCCGGGCGCGTCGAAGAAGGCATCGGTCGCATGGCGCTGCAGCAGGCCGATCTCGACCGGCTTGCTCTCGTTGCTGTTGCGCACGCAGGCCTGCTCGCACAGCACCTCGGTCGGACACACGCGGGCGCACATGCCGCCCAGCGGGTTCTCTTCGAGGATGGTGCGCGCGGCGCCGCGCAGGTTGCCGTCGGCAATGCGGCGGATGAAGGTCGGGATGTCGATGCCCGTGGGGCAGGCCGTCTGGCAGGGCGCGTCGAAACAGTAGTAGCAGCGCTCGGCCTCGATGTTGGCCTGCACCACGTTCAGCGGCGGGTGGGCGTCGCAGAAGTTCTTGGCGTACTGCGCGGGGTCGAGACGGCCGGCGCGCACATCGGAGGCAATGTGCGCGCTGGGCGCGACGGGATTCATCGTGCTGCTCATGGGCTTTCAAGCTCCAGGTCGTGGTGGGGTAACCGTGTGCGACATGAGAGATCGAGCCCTCATGAAGTTTGACCAAGTGGTCGAATGTCGCGATGATTCAGCAAACGAGGGGTGCCGCCCATACACAGTTGGCGCGGCGCACGAGAAAGTGTTTGCCGCTGTCGACCATGCTGTTTGGTGCACTCCCCAGCACAGTTGCCCAGGGCAAACCCTGTCCAGACAGGCCGCATGCGTTTCTCAAGGAGACCGGGTGATGCAGAGTTCAAGCAACGCGTCGGCGCTGCGCCAGCCGGCGCCCGCCGGTGCCGGTTGGATGCAGGGCCTGATGGGCGACATGGACGAAGCCGCGCCCGGCCTCGGGTTGGCGCAGCGCCTCGTGGTGGGCGTCGAGTTGCGCGTCATCGACGGGCGCCTGGCGCCCGGCACCAAGATGCCTTCGGTGCGCGCGCTGGCCGGCAAGCTGGGCATCAGCACCTTCACCGTCACCGAGTCGTACAGCGCCTTGCGCGCACGCTCGGTATTGGCCTCGCGGCCGGGCAGCGGCTACTACGTGCTGCATCGGCCTTCGCGCGTGGCACCCGACGACGCCGATGCGGTGCCGCGCATGACCGACACCGCCACGGCCCACGACCGCCCGCCACCCGCCGAATACCGGGGCGATGACCTGGTGCGCGAAGCCATGCGCCGCGTGGCGCGCTCGGCCCCCGAATGGGACAGCGGCACGCGCCAGGGTTTCGGCCTGCCGCGCCTGCGCGAGCTGATCGCCGCGCGCCATCGCGCCGAGCTGCCCGCGCTGGGCCCGCAGCAGGTCATGACGGCAGCGGGCAGCCTGGGCGCCACGATGTGTTTGCTGCAGGCCTGGACCGAACCCGGCGACGCGGTGCTGGTCGAGTCGCCCGCACCGCGCCAGCTGCGCAGCCTGATCCGCACGCTGGGCCGTCGCATGCTCGAAGTGCCACGGCGCGGCGGCTGCCTCGACATCGCCGCGCTCGACAGCCATGCCGCGCTGCTGCCCACCGCGAGCCGGCAGCGCCTGCTGTTCCTGTCGACGGCCGTTTCCAATCCAATGGGCATCTGCATGAGCCCGCAGGGCGCGCACCAGGCGCTGCAGGCGGCCGAGCGGCACGACCTGCGCGTGATCGAGCTCGACACCTGGCGCGGGCTCTCGCCGTTGCAGGCGCCCAGCCTTGCCGCGATGGACGGGCTGCAGCGCGTGGCGCAGGTCGGTGGCGTGTCGACCACGCTCTCGGCCAAGCTGCGGCTTGCACATGTGCTGCTGCCGCAGCATTGGGTCGACGATGCGGCCTTGCGCTGCCTGCACACCACGCTCGGGCCGAGCGAGTTCGAGGAGCGCGTCGCCTGCGAGGTGCTGGCCGATGCCGGCTATCCGCGCTTCCTGCAGAAGCTCAACACCGCGCTGAAGATCGCCGGCGAGCGCACGCTGTCGCTGCTGACCGGCGCGGGCCTGCAGGCGCTGTGCGTGCCCGATGGCGGCCCCTTTCTCTGCGCGGGTTGGCCGCCCGGCTGTGAGCCTCGTCCATCGAGCGATGCGGTGCTGCAGGAGGCGCGCAAGCAGGGCCTGCCGCTCGCGGCCGCGACCGATTTCGGCGACATGCCGCAGCCCTTTGCCTGGTATCGCTTCAACGTCGCGCACTGCGGCGACGAGCGACTGGTGCGCTTCCTGGCGCGGATGAAGAACCCATGAGCGCTGCGCCACCCCTGCGAACTGCGGCGCGTCCTCCCGCCGTGAAGCGCCAGGCCCGCCGCCAGAACCTCGAGAGCGCCATCCTCGCGGTGGCGCAGGAGCGATTCGCGCTGCACGGCTACGGCGGCGTGTCGGTCGACGACATCGCTGCCGACGCGGGCATCTCCAAGCAGAGCCTGCTGTACTACTTCCCGTCGAAGAAGGCGCTGTACAGCCGCGTGTTCAACGACGTGCTCGACTCGTGGCTGTCGAACCTCAACAGCCTGGCCGACGCCGACCTCGACCCGCATGCCGCGCTGGAGCGCTACGTCACGCAGAAGCTGCAGTTCTCGTACGACCACCCTTCGGGCTCGCGGCTGTTCGCGCAGGAAATCATTTCGCAGGCGCCGCAATGCGCCGACGACATCGAGGCCAAGCTGGTGCCCGCCTTCCGCGCCGAGGCCGCCGTGCTGAACCGCTGGATGGCGAACGGCGACGTGGCGCCGCTGCCGGTGCCGCACCTGCTGTTCACGCTGTGGGCCATGACGCAGACCTACGCCGACTTCGCCTGGCAGATGCGCATGCTGCTCGGCAAGCAGGCGCTGGAGCCGGCGGATTTCGACCTGGCCCGCGAGACCATCCTGCGGATGCTCGAAGGCGCGCTGGGGCTGAAGCGGCCCGCCACCTCGGCGGTGGTGACGAGCGGGCACGCTGCGCTGCCTCCCGTGGAAAAAGCCGGGAAGGAGCGGGCCTAGTCGCGCGTCTCGAGCACCATCGACACCTCGACCACGCCGCCGCGAGGCAACGACGCGACGCCCACGGTGGTGCGAACCGGCAGGGGGGTCTCGGGGAAGATCCGTTGCAGGGCCGCCGAGGCTGCGTCCATCACCTGGGCGTGGTCCTTGAAGTCGCCGCAAGCCTGGAGATAGCCGTTCAGTGCCACGACGCGCACGACGCGCGAGAGGCTGCCGAGCTCGTCCTGTGCCGCGCGCAGCAGGGCGCCGACAGCAGCTACTGCGGCCCGCTGGCCGCGCGGCACATCGTCGGGGCCGTCGAGCCGGCCTGTGATCACCTGGCCGTTCTCGCGCGCCACCACGCCGCTCGAATGCAGCAGGTTTCCCACCTGCGTGAAGGTGGCGTAAGTACCCGATGGCTTGGCCCGCGCCACTTCAGGTGGGCACAGCCGGTCGAGCAAGAAATCTTCGGGTTGCGCATCGCAGGCCTCGCCGCCGACCCAGCAGCCTTCCTGCGTGTTCGCATCCCATGGCAATCCCACGTGGATCGCGGAGGGCGAACCCATTGCTTCGCCCTGCCGCACGGTCACCGACAGTGCGTCGTGGCCGACCAGCCCAAGGTGGCGCAGGCCCCAGGCCAGCGCCGCGGCGGCGATGCCCGTGGCGGCGTCTTCCGGGTAGCCGGAAGATTTGGGAAATTGCCGTGCGCTGACCGTGTCGGTCTCGTCCCGTGACATGGCATAGGGATACAGCCCGGTGGACCCGAGACGTTCGCACAGCGATTCGACGCGTGCGAAGTCGACGCGCAAGGCGTGCAGCTGCGCGGTGTCGGCCAGGCGAACCAGCGTCTTGACCCGGCTGGTGGCGGCGTTGAGCACCGGCCCCACGATCTGCCCGACCTCGATGCCCAGGCACTGCGCGATGTCTTCGACCAGCCGCTGTTGCGTCACCTCTTCCACCGTGGCGCGCGGCTGGCTGACCTGCACGGTGCCATCGACGCGCCGGCCCGTGACGGTGCCGCTGAGCGTTTCGATCGCGACGGGCGCACCGTCCCATTCGCCGCGCCGGTGCAGCAGCCACAGCGCGCCGACCGTGGCGTGGCCGCACATTTCCATCTCGTGCTTCGGCACGAAGTAGCGCATGCGCAGCCGGTGCGCCGGTGTGCTCGGCTTCAGCACGAAGACGGACTCATGGCCGCTGAGCCGGGTGTGCTCCTGCATCTGTGCGGTGGAGAGCGCGTCGGCATCGAGCCAGACGGGCGCGGGGTTGCCGCCGACGGATGGATCGGGGCCGACGAACACGCGGATGTTCCGGCAACCGGGCGCAGAAAAAATTGCAGCCATCGTCAATCAGCCCTCGCGTTGACCGAGCGCGCAATGCCGCCCCAGAGCTTGATGTCGTTGCGGATGTGCTCCTCGAACACCTCGGGCCGCACGCTCCACGGCGTCACGCCCTTGGCCAGCATGTCGGCGCGCAGTGCCGGGTCTTTCATCGCGATGTCGAGTGCGGCGCGCAGGCGCTGCACCACCGGCTGCGGCGTGGCGGCCGGTGCCATCAGGCCATACCAGAGCTGCGGCTTGAAGTCCTTGATGCCGGCCGCCTCGAAGGTCGGCAGGTCGGCAAAACCCGCCGACGGCTCACTGATGGCCAGCGCCCGCATGCGGCCGCCGCGCACCTGCGCCAGCAGCGCGGGCGGGTTGTCGAACAGCGCCTGGATCTGGCCTGCCATCAGGTCGGCCTGCGCGGGTGCGGCGCCGCGGTAGGGCACGTGCGTCATCTCGATGCCGGTGCGCTGCTTGAAGAGTTCGCCCGCCAGGTGGCTCAGGCTGCCGTTGCCGATGCTGCCGTAGTTGAGCGCCTGCGGGTTGGCCTTGGCGTAGCCGACGAAGTCCTTCACCGTGCGCGCCGCCAGCGCGGGCGTGACCACCAGCACGAAAGGCGTGGTGCCGATGGTGCCGATCGGCACCAGGTCCTTGAGGGGGTCGTACGGGAGCTTGGGGTACACCGCATCGGCCGAGGCGATGGTGGTCGTGGTACTGGCCACCAGCGTGTAGCCGTCGGGGTTCGCCTTCGCGCCGAAGCCCGTTCCGACGGTGCCGCCCGCGCCCGAGCGGTTGTCGATGATGACCGACACACCGAGCGCAGCCTGCAGCCGCAGCTGCACCGAACGGAAGATCACGTCCGTTCCGCCGCCTGCGGGGAAGGGTACGATGATGGTGATCGGCTTCACCGGGTAGGCCGGATCGGAGGCCGGCCACGAGGCGGTCGGCCCGTACAGGGCACCGGCGGCGGCCAGGCCCAGGAGCGCGCGGCGCAGAGGTTGAGTAGTCATGGGGTCTTCTTGCAGGAGTGGTCCTTCCGATTCTGTGGAGCGCGCGCCAACGCGTGCGCCCGATTGCGACATGCGCGGCTTCGAATGCGACAAGGAATGGCCATGCCACTGACTTCCAGCCACCCGCCGCCCCGCCAATCGCTGTTCGTCGAACGGCTGTCTCACCAGGCGACGATGGTCGCCAACACCCGCGACCACTACGCCACCGACGCGCACGTGCACGATTGCGACATGCTGTTCGTGCCCATCGCAGGCCGCTTCAGCGTGGGCGATGCGCAGGGCGAGGCGCAGCGCCTCGGGCCCGGCCACTTCGTCTGGTTCGCGGCGGGCAGCGCGCATTCGACGACCACGCTCACCGCCGGCCAGAGCCATGTCGCGGTCTACGTCGACCCGGCGCTGTGGGCCACGGCCTTGCAGGCGCAGGGCGTCGTGCGGCCCCCGCAAGGCATGCGCGCGGGCAGCACCGCGCTGGGCGCCCTGTCGCAGCGGATGTTCGAATCGACCCGCGCGGGCGACAGCGAGAACTACGTGCTGTGCGGCGCGCTCGTGATGGAGGCCGCGCGCCTGAGCGCCAACCCGTTGTCGGAGGGCGACGCCTCGCCGGCGTTGTGGGTGGCCGAGCTGCTGGCCGAAACGATGCTGCGCGATCTGGCGCAACCCCTGTCGCTCGACGCCTTCGCCCAGCAGCACCGGCTGTCGCGCCGGCAGGTGGAGCGGATCTTTCGCGCGAAGCACGGCATCTCGCCGCTGGAGTTCCTGCAGCGCCAGCGCATCGAACGGGCCGTGTACCTGTTGCAGACCACGCGGGACTCGGTGCTGTCCATCGCGCTGCAGGTCGGCTGGGAGTCGGCGTCCTATCTTTCGCGGATGCTGGAGAAGACCTGGGCGAAGACGGCGACGCAAATTCGCGCGGCAGCCCCTCGACAAAACTAGCCTGACCGCTCAGGCTGGCGGCGGCGCTTCCCACGCGAAGCCCACGCCATACACCGACCGAATCCAGTCGTGCGCGGGCGTCACCGCGCCGAGCTTGCGGCGCAGGTTCTTCACGTGGCTGTCGATGGCGCGCTCGGTCACGTCCACCGTGTCGTCGTAGGCCAGCTCCAGCAGCCGGGCGCGCGAGAAGATGCGGCCCGGGTGCCGCGACAGCACCTGCAGCAGCCCGAACTCGCGGCGCGTGAGGTTCAGCGGCGTGCCGTCGAGCGAGGCGCGCCAGTGCACGTCGTCGAGCACGAGCCCCGGGGCATCGCCAGGCGCGCCCTGCGCGGCCACGGCCGGCGCCGGCGCGGTGCGGCGCAGCACGGCGCGTACGCGCGCCACCAGCTCGCGCGGCGAAAACGGCTTGCACACGTAGTCGTCGGCGCCCAGCTCCAGACCGAGCAGGCGGTCGACCTCCTCGATGCGCGCGGTGAGCATGATGATCGGGTGCGCCGTGTGCTCGCGCGCGCGGCGCAGCACCTCGATGCCATCGAGGCGCGGCAGCATGATGTCGAGCAGCGTGAGGTCGGGCGGCGCGGCGACGATGCGTTCGAGCGCGATCTGCCCGTCGGCGAAATGTTCGGTGTCGTAGCCGGCGTGGCGCAGGTAGTCCTGCACCACGGAGGCGATGTCGAGTTCGTCTTCGACGATCACGATGCGTGTCATGCGGAAGCCGCCAGCGGAAGGGTGATCGTCATGCGCAGCCCGCCCAGCGGCGAAGGCGCCGCCTCGATGCTGCCGCCGTGCGCCTCGAGGGTCGCGCGGCAGATCGACAGGCCCAGGCCCGAGCCGCCCAGCGCGCGGCTGCGCGAGGTCTCGCCGCGGAACAGGCGGTCGAAGAGGCGCGGAATCTCTTCCTCGGGCACGCCCGGTGCGCTGTCGTCGAACACCAGCGTGAGGCAATTGCCGGTCCATGCGCCTTCGATGCTCACGCCGATGCGCAGCTGGCCGCCGGCGTCGGTGTAGGCCAGCGTGTTCTCCAACAGGTTCATGAAGACCTGGTGCAGCCGGTGCGCGTCGCCGTCGATCACCGGCTGGGCCGAGGCGGCGATGCGGTCGAGGGCATCGCGGTCGAGCGCGATGCTGCGCTGCGCGAAGCGGTCGCGCGTGTGGTCGAGCGCCTCCTTCAGCAGCGACAGCGGGTACACCGGCGCCTTCAGCAGGTCGCTCTGGGGCTCGCGCATGCTGCTGCGCAGGTCGTCGACCAGCTGGCCGAGGCGGATCACCTGCCGGTGCATGCGCAGCGCGGTGCGTTCGTCGAAGCTGCGCACACCGTCCTGAAGCGCCTCGATCTCCGCGCGCATCGCCGCCAGCGGCGTGCGCAGCTCGTGCGCCGCATCGGCCAGCCAGGCGCGGCGCGAGGCCTCGGCCGTGTCCAGGCGCTGCGCCATGTCGTTGAAGGTCTTGCCCAGCAGCGCGAGCTCGTCCGAGCCGTGGACCGCCACGCGCGTCGAGAGCCGTCCGCGCGCCACGTCCTGTGCGGCCTGCGTGAGCGCGTCGATCGGCTGGAACCAGCGGCGCGCCAGCAGCCACGACAGCACGAGCGCAAAGGCCAGGCCGCACAGCCCGGTGAGCGCGATCACGCCGGACTGCCGGGCGAGAAAGGCGCGGTCGGCCTCGCTCTCCAGGCCCTGCATCGGCGCGAGCGCGAGGTAGCCGACGACGGTGCGCCCGTGGCGGATCGGCCGGCGCGCGGCGTTCTCCGGGTCGATGGTCGCGCCGACCACGAGCGCGCCGTGCGCGTCGAGCACGGCGAGGCGGCGAAAGATCGAGTCGGGCGGGCCGGCCAGGCCGGGGAAGAAGCCCGGGGGCGGCATGAGGAAGCGGCGGGGCAGCAGAT
>NZ_JBWKXQ010000081.1:0-26994 GCF_059423125.1 Variovorax sp. GW531-E2
GGGTGCTTCCCGCAGCGAAATTAAGGAGGAGGCCGCAGGCCGGGGGACATTCGCGGAGGGAAGTACCCGGTGGCCTGGGCACGCGCCCTGAATCAACCGCCGTACAACCAGGGCTGATCGAGCAACCGGGAGCCCAGCAAGCGCATCGCCATGTCGCGCCCGAAGCGCACCGCACCCGTGGCATGAAAGATCTCGCCATTGCGACGCGCCCGCGCCTGCACTTGCGCATTGCGCTCCCAACGCGCCTCGGCATAGCGTGCGAACGCAGCCGGCACACCCAGTGCCGAGGTATCACCCAAGGCATCCGCCAACGCGACCGCATCTTCGATCGCCATGCCAGCGCCTTGCGCAAGGTACGGCACCATCGGATGCGCAGCATCGCCCACCAGCGCGACGCGTTCGTGCGCCATGTCGCCAGGGCCGGCCACGGGCGCACGGTCGCTCAGCGTCCAGGCGCGCCAACTCGGCATCGCATCGAGCAATGACTGAAGACTCGCACAGCTGCGCCCCATCGCCTGCTTCAGCGCCACAAGGCTGCTGGCCTGATCCCAATCGCGCGCATCGCCAGCCGGTGCAGATTCGGCAATCACGACGACGTTGAGCGCATCCCCCGCGCGCACCGGGTACGCGACCGCATGCAAACGCGGCCCGAGCCACACATCGACGCGCGAGCGACGCAGCGCCGCAGGCAGGTCGGCCTGCCGCACCAGCGCACGCCACGCCGTGTGGCCCGTCACGCGCGGCGGCGCTTCGGCGGATTCGGATTCGAGCTGCGCCCGCACCAGGCTCCACAGGCCATCGGCCCCCACCAGCGCCTCGCCCTCCCACGCACGCGCGTCGGTGCTCGAGACGCAGACGAGATCGTCGCTGGTCTCGACCTGCCGGATGCGCGCGGCCGTGACCAGCGAGCCCGTGCCCTGCGCGCGCACGGCATCGAGCAGCAGCGTGTGCAGGTCGGCGCGGTGCACGCAGCAGTACGGCGCGCCGTAGCGCTGCTGCATGGCATCGCCCAACGGCATGCGGGCCAGTTCGGCGCCGCTGCCGGCGCTGTGGACCACCAGCGCCTCGGGGCGCGCCGCGATGGCCGCGAGGCCGCGGCCGAGGTCGAGTTGTTGAAGGCGGCGGGTGGCGTTGGGGCCGAGCTGCACGCCGGCGCCGATTTCGCCGAAGTCGGCGGCCTGTTCGAAGACGTCGGCGCGGTGGTGAGCGCGGGACAGCGCCAGCGCCGTGGCCAGCCCTCCGATCCCGCCCCCGGCGACGAGGATGTGCGCGGGCATCGGACTCAGCGTCCGGTGCTGGGCGTGGTGGAAGTCAGCGCGGGGCTGCTGTGGCTGTCGGCCGGGTCGGCGCCAGCGGGTTTCTTGGGGGCACAGCTGCCGCAGCTGTCGCACGAGCCGCAGCCCGAGGTCTTGGCCAGCGAGGCGGCGAGTTGATCGGCGCGGGCCTGATCGATGAGGCCCGCGCGCTGCGTGCCGGCCGCGAACTTGCGCGCGGCGCCACGGCGCCAGCCGGCAGGCATCCAGCGCCAGACCGCGTAGAGCGCGGCGGCCGCGACGATCAATCCGACGATCAGTTGCTGTGTCATGTCTTCTTCAACCCTTTCCCTGTGGTTTTACCCCGCGCCGAAAGCGAGTGCAATGCGATAGGTCAAGAAGCATGCCACGTATGCCAGGGCGAATAAGTAGCCCGCCATGATCCACACGTATTTCCACGAGCCGGTTTCGCGCTTGACGGCCGCCAGCGTCGAGATGCACTGCGGCGCGAACACGTACCAGACCAGCAGCGACAGCGCGGTCGCCAGCGACCAGCTGCCGGCGATGAGCGGCTCCAGCGCGCTGGCCACGTCGTCGCCGGTGGCCGAGAGCGCATACACCGTGCCCAGCGCGCCCACCGCGACTTCGCGTGCGGCCATGCCCGGCACCAGCGCGATCGAGATCTGCCAGTTGAAGCCGATGGGCGCGAAGATGTGCTCCAGCCCGCGGCCGATCATGCCGGCCAGGCTGTACTGGATGGCGGGGCCGGTCGCGCCTTCGGGCGGCGACGGGAAGGTCGACAAAAACCACAGCAGGATCGTGAGCGTGAGGATGATCGTGCCCACGCGCTGGATGAAGATCCAGGCCCGCTCATACAAACCCAGCAGCAGGTTGCGCGGGTTCGGCCAGCGGTAAGCCGGCAGCTCCATCAAGAGCGGCGAGTGCCGCGTGCTGTCGCGAAAGCGCTTCATCACCCAGGCCACGGCCATCGCCGAGACGATGCCGAACACATACAGCGCGAACAGCACCACGCCCTGCAGGTTGAAGATGCCGCCCACCTCGCGCGCCGGAATGAAGGCCGCGATGAGCAGCGCATACACCGGCAGCCGCGCCGAGCAGGTCATGAGCGGCGCGATCATGATGGTCGTGATGCGGTCGCGCCAGTTGCTGATGGTGCGCGTGGCCATCACGCCCGGAATGGCGCAGGCAAAGCTCGACAGCAGCGGAATGAACGAGCGGCCCGACAGGCCCACGGTGCCCATCAGGCGGTCGAGCAGGAAGGCCGCGCGCGGCAGGTAGCCGGAGTCTTCGAGCGCGAGGATGAACAGGAACAGGATCAGGATCTGCGGCAGGAACACGATCACGCCGCCCACGCCCGCGATCACGCCGTCGACCAGCAGGCTCTGCAGCATGCCTTCGGGCATGTGCGTCTTGATGAGGTTGCCCAGACCTTCGGTGCCGGCCTTGATGGCGTCCATCGGCACGTTGGCCCAGCTGAACACGGCCTGGAACATCAGGAACATGGTGACGGCCAGCACCAGCATGCCCCACACCGGGTGCATCACGACGCGGTCGATGCGGTCGCTGGTGTCCAGGCTGCCCACGGGCTCCTTCACGGCCAGGCCGAGGATGCGGCGCACCTCGCGCTGCGTGGCGAGCACGTCGTCCAGCCCGGGCGCTTTCCAGGGCTGGGGCGCCGCGGCGGCGACCGGTGCGTCGAGCGCCTCAAGCAGGTTCTTCGCTCCGCCGGTGTGGACACCCACGGTCTCGATCACCGGCACACCGAGTTCGCGCGAGAGCACGGCGGTGTCGACCGTGATGCCCTGCTTCCTGGCCATGTCGGTCATGTTGAGCGCCACCACCATCGGCAGGCCGAGCTGGCGCGCTTCGAGCACCAGCCGCAGGTTCAGGCGCAGGTTGGTGGCGTCGGTCACGCACACGAGCAGGTCGGGCAGCGCTTCCTGCGCCTGCCCGGTGACGATGTCGCGCGTGACAGCTTCGTCGGCGCTCAGGGCATTCAGGCTGTAGGCGCCCGGCAGGTCGAGCACGAACACGCGGCGGCCCGTCGGCGTGCGCAGCGTGCCTTCCTTGCGCTCGACGGTCACGCCGGCGTAGTTGGCCACCTTCTGGCGGCTGCCGGTCAGCAGGTTGAAGAGCGCGGTCTTGCCGCAGTTGGGGTTGCCCAGCAGCGCGATGCGCGCGGGCTGCGCGGTGGCGCCGAGACGGCCCGGCCCCTGGATGACGGCTTCAACCATGGTTCGCGGCCCCCGGCGTGACGTGGATCAGCGCGGCCTCGTGGCGGCGCAGCGCGAAGGTGGTGTGGCCCAGGCGCACGGCCAGCGGCTCGCGGCCCGGGGTGCCGGTGGCGACGATGCGCACGGCCTCGCCCGGCACGAAGCCGATTTCGGTCAGGCGCAGCACCAGCTCGCGGTCGTCCGCGCTGTCGGGGCGGGCCACGTCGAGCACGGTGGCCCACTGATGGGACGGAAGCTGGTCGAGGCTCAGCGCGGTGGTGGTCGGCGCTGCGCCGAGGTCGTTGTTTCGCACGGTGGAGGTGCGCCCCCCGGAAACCCCGGGGCACGCCAGTAAGCAAAAGCCAGATGCTAGCAATTCTCACTCGCGAAAACCTGACCAACCCCAAAAAGTCCCGGGTCAGCCGGAAATGAGCGGGTCCCCCGAGGCCGGACTCAGTTCAATCCGAGCATCCCGCGCAGCTTGGACAGGTCTTCGGCCAGCGTGTTCACCCGGCCGGCCAGCATCTTGCGGTCGCGCTCGGTGAGCTTCGAATAGGTTTCGAAGCCGCCGTCGGCCGTGCGGTACTTGGCCAGCGTGTCGAACACCACCTTGAAGTTGGCGTCGGCCTTCTCGGCAAACGGCTTGTCCTGCTTCACGACCAGCGGGCGCAGCAGCTCGACGAGCTTGTAGGCACCCTCGAAGTTCGACTGGAAGTCCCACAGGTCGGTGTGGCTGTAGCGGTTTTCCTCGCCGGAAATCTTGGTGGCGGCCACCTCTTCCATCAGCACGGCAGCGCCGCCCACGACCTTCTCGGGCGGGAAGGTCAGCGCGCCCAGGCGCTTTTGCAGCTCGAGCACGTCGGCCAGCAGCTTGTCGGCCACGGGGTTCAGGTCCTTGGTGCTCTTGAGCGTCCACAGGCTGTACTCGATGCGGTGGAAGCCGATGAAGGCCGGGTCTTTCTCGGCCTTCTCGTGGTCGTCCGCGCGCGAGTCGATCGACTGGTCGAGGTCGGTGAACAGCTCGGCCACGGGCTCCACGCGTTCGTAGCTGGTGCGCGTGGGCGCGTAGAGCTTCTTGGCCTTCTCGATGTCGCCGGCCTTCACGGCGGCGGTGAACACGCGCACGTCGGCCGCCAGCTTGCGCACGTTCTGCGTCACGTAGATCTTGTAGTCCGAGATCGGACCAACCAGCTCGAGCGGCGACACGGCGGCCTGCGCGCCGACGGCGTAGAGCCCGGCAAAGCCTGCGACGAAAGCGGCGAGGAAGCGGCGGCGGAACTGCACGGTCATGGATCTCCTTGGATGCGATGCGGTGGTGATGAAAAGGGAAAGCAAGGCTCAGGCGGCCAGCAGGCTGCGCCCGAGCCAGTCGTCGGCGCCCTGCACGCCGGGCAGCGTGAAGAAGAAGCCGCCGCCGATGGGCTTGATGTATTCCTCGAGCGGCTCGCCGTCGAGGCGGGTCTGCACGGCGACAAAGCCCTTCTCGAGATCGGCCTGGTAGCAGATGAACAGCAGGCCCATCTCGAGCTGGCCCGACTTGGTGACGCCGTTCGAGTAGTTGAAGGGCCGGCGCAGCATCAGGTTGGCGTCCGAGGCCTTGGTGCGCGGGTTCGCCAGGCGGATGTGCGCGTCCATCGGCGTCGCCTTGCCTTCGGGGTCCTTCGTGTAGTCGGGCACGTCGTGCTCGGTCTTGCCGCCGTCCAGCGGCGCGCCGCTGGGCTTGAGGCGACCCATGATGGCCTCCTGCTCCTGCAGCGGCGTGCGGTCCCAGCGCTCGACGAAGTTGCGGATGATGCGCACCGCCTGGTAGCTGCCGCCCACGGCCCAGGCCGGCTCGTCGCCGTTCTGCTGCACCCAGACGTGCTTGTTCATGAGCGTGTCGTCGGCCGAGTCGGGGTTGGCCGAGCCGTCGCGAAAACCGAGGAAGTTGCGCGCGCTCTCCGCCGGCTGGCCCGCCACGGCCGGGATCGGCGGCACGGAGCCCTCCTGCTTCCAGTGCAGCACCAGCAGGTCGGGCGTGTTCTTGATGATGTCGCGCAGCGCGTGGATGTTGGTGTCGGGCGTGTTGGCGCAGAACTGGATCGACAGGTCGCCGTGGCACAGCGCGGCGTCGAGCGCGTCGTTCGGGTGGCGCTGCATCGGCTTCAGGCGCAGCGGCTTTTTCTTGTCGAGGCCGAAGCGCTCGTCGAACAGCGACGAACCGACCGACACCGTCACGGTGAGCCCGTCGGGCTGCACCACCGGGCCGAGGATGCCGGAGCCCGCGGGCGGCAGCTTGGGGTCGGGGTCGGCCTGCGGGCCGCCCTGCGTGAGGAAGGCGATGCGCTCGGTGAGCGTGCGCATCAGCCGCTCCAGGTCGGCGCGGTTCTCGGCCAGCACGTAGAACGAGGCGATCATGCCGGCCGTCGGGCGCGGCGTGACCACGCCCGCCTGGTGCTTGCCGCGAAAGGGCACGCGGTCTTGCGTGTGGGTGCTCTGCGGCGCGTCGGTGACTTGCGCGCCGGTGTCGGGCGCGCCCGGGATGGCCGCGCCGGCGCGCGCGCTGGCGGCGAGCCCGGCAAAGGCCACGCCCGCGGCGCCGAGCATGCGGCGGCGGTGCGGCGAGGCGGGATGTCCCGCGACGGGGTCGTTCTTCTTCGTCGGTTCCATGGGGTCGTCGTTCTCTCTCAACTCATTCCAGACCGAGCGCGGCGTTCACCTTGCCCAGTTCCTCGGCCAGCGCACGCACCGGCACGGCCAGCGCCTGGCGCTGCGCGTCGTCCAGCGGCGCGGGCTGGAAGCCTTCGCCGGCGCGGTACGGCGCCAATGCGGCGTCGAAGGCGGCAAAGCGCTCGTCCACGGCCTTCTGCTGCGCGGGCGCGGCCTTCACGAGCAGCGGCTGCAGCAGGTCGGCGATCTTCTTCGTGCCTTCGTAGCTGCCCTGCAGGTTCACCAGCTCGGCATGGCCGTAGTGGTCTTCGCCGCCGGCCGGCAGGTTGTCGGCCACGCGGCGCAGCAGCTTCGAGGCGGCGCTGGCGAGCCGCTCGGGCGGCACGCTCAGTTCACGCAGGCGCGCCTGCAGCGCCTCGGTGTCGGCCAGCAACTGGTCGAGGACCGGTGCCAGCGCCTTCGCGTCGCCCTGGCCGTACAGCGCGTACTCGATGCGGTGGAAGCCGCTGAAGCCCGGGTCGGCCTCGCGCTTCTCGAAATAGTCGGCGCGGGCGTTGATGCGCGCGTCGAGGTCGGCGAACAGCTCGGCCATCGGCTCGATGCGCTTGTAGGCCTGGTGGGCCGGTGCGTAGAGCGCGCGCGCCTGCGCCAGGTCGCCGGCCTTGACGGCATCGGCCAGCGCGCGCACCGCGTCGTCGAGCGTGGCGGCCTCCAGCCGCAGGAACACCTGGTACTCGGCCAGCGCGCCCACGTAGTTGACGAGCGAGGGCCGCGCCTCCTCGGCCAGCGAGGCCGCCGACGGCGTGACGTGCAGCTTGCCGCGCGGGTTGCTCAGCAGGCCGCAGGTGATGGCGAAATCGCCCGGCGAGAGCTTGACCGTCATGGTCTGCGAGAAGCCGGGCGCGATGTTCTCGCGCTCTTCGACCACCATCACGCCGTCAAGAATTTCCCACTCGAGCGCGCGGTTCGACTGGTTGACGATGGTGAAGGTCGTGCGGCCCGCGGGCACGGTGATCTCGTTCGGGTCGCAGGCGTTGCCGCGAATGGTGACGGTGACGGCGTGGTCGACCGCCTTGGGCGGCGCCTTGCGCGCCTGGTTCGAGGCGTACCAGAAGGCCGCGAGGCCGGCGACCACCAGCAGTGCCGAGGCGCCCACGGCGACGCGCATGAGCGTCGATGACGAAGAAGAAGGGGAAGAAGACATCGGGGGAAAAGATCAGCTGGCGGCAGCCGTGCGCGGCACCGGCGCGGCGGCCGGGCGCAGGAAGAAGAACAGGGCCACGGCCAGGAAGGCCAGGTAGACGATCACCTCGCCCACCACAGGCGCGGCCTGGTAGCCCAGCAGGCCCGACAGCACGGCGCCCACGGGGCTGTCCATCGGCAGGGTTTCGCTCATGTCGAACACCACGGTCTGCAGCTGGTTCCACACGCCGGCCTCGTGCAGCTTGCGCAGCACGCCCGCCAGCAGCCCGGCGGCGACCAGCATGATGAACAGGCCCGTGAAGCGGAAGAAGCGGCGCAGGTCGAGCCGCACGCCGCCCGAGTAGATGCCCCAGCCGACCACCACCGACACCGCGATGCCGGCGAGCGCGCCCACGGGCGCTTCCCAGCCGGTGCTCTGCTGGAACACGGCCAGCAGGAAGAAGACCGACTCCAGCCCCTCGCGCGCGACCGCCAGGAACACCATGCCGATGAGCGCCCAGCCCTGCCCGTCGGCATGCTGCGCCAGCGCCTTGTCGATCGACGCATGCAGCTCGCCCTTGATCGAACGGGCCGCCTTGCGCATCCAGAACACCATCGTGGTCAGCATGACCACGGCGATCAGCCCCACCACGCCTTCGAACAGCTCCTGCTGCTTCTGCGGAAACTCGGCCGCCAGCAGTTGCAGGCCGGCACCGGCAAAGAGCGACAGCGCGGTGGCCAGCAGCACGCCGACCCACACCGCGGGCATCAGCACGCCGCGACCGCTTTGTTTCAGGTAACTGGCAACGATGCCGACGATCAGCGCGGCTTCGATGCCTTCGCGCAGCATGATGAGAAAGGGAATGAGCATCTCGGAACAGAAGAACGTTCTTTGAAAATGCCCCGATGTGGTGCATTTTTCAAAGAACGGCCCGAGGATACCCCATCAAATAAGATTTATTCTCAATTAGGGGTATTCGACCCCGCCCCGCTCACAGGGGCAGTTCGACGATGCGCGCGCTGACGGTGTCGCCGTCGACGATCAGTTCGGCCACGGCGATAGGCAGCTTGAATCGGCGCGGGCCGGCGCTGCCCGGGTTGACGTAGAGCACGCCGCCGCGTTCTTCGACCTTGGGTTGGTGCGAATGGCCGGAGATCACGACACGCACGCCGGCACCGGCGGGGTCGATGTCGATCTGAGAAAGGTCGTGGATCGCGTAGACATGCACGTCGCCGACCTTCAGGAATGCCGTCTCTGGAATGGCCCCGGCCCAGGCCTCGCGGTCGTTGTTGCCGCGCACCACCGTCAGCGGCGCGATCGCGGCGAGTGCGTCGAGGATGCCGGCGTCGCCGATGTCCCCGCCGTGCACGATGAAGTCGCTGCCCTGCAAGGCCGCCACGGCCTGCGGGCGCAGCAGGCCGTGGGTGTCGGAGATGAGCCCGACGCGGATCAAGCGATCAGGCCGCCAGCAGCTGCCGCAGCACGAACGGCAGGATGCCGCCGTGCTTGTAGTAGTCGACCTCGATCGGCGTGTCGATGCGCAGGCGCACCGTCACCTCCTGGTGCGTGCCGTCGGCGCGGTGCACGACCAGCTTCACGTCCATCTGCGGCTTGAGTTCGCCGCCGATCACGACGTCGATCTTTTCTTCGCCCGTGAGGCCCAGCGTCTGCCACGAGTCGGCGCCGCGGAACTGCAGCGGCAGCACGCCCATGCCGACCAGGTTGGCGCGGTGGATGCGCTCGAAGCTGCGCGCCACCACGGCCTTGATGCCCAGCAGCTGCGTGCCCTTGGCGGCCCAGTCGCGCGACGAGCCGGTGCCGTACTCCTCGCCGCCGAACACGATGGTGGGCGTGCCCGCTGCCATGTACTTCATGGCGGCGTCGTAGATGAACATCTTTTCGCCGCCCGGCTGGAACAGCGTGACGCCGCCCTCTTCCTGCGTGCCGTTGGCGTCCGGCGGAATCATCAGGTTCTTGATGCGCACGTTGGCGAAGGTGCCGCGCACCATCACGTCGTGGTTGCCGCGGCGCGAGCCGTAGCTGTTGAAGTCGGCCTTGGGCACGCCGTGCGCCTTGAGCCAGATGCCCGCGGGCGAGCTTTCCTTGATGGAGCCGGCCGGCGAGATGTGGTCGGTGGTGATCGAGTCGCCGAACAGCGCCATGACGCGCGCACCCTGGATGCCGGCGTCCGACGCGTGCGGCTGCATCTGGAAGCCTTCGAAGAACGGCGGCTCGGCGATGTAGGTCGAGGTGGGCCAGTCGTAGACCTGACCGGTCGTGCCCTTGATGCTCGTCCAGAACTTGCCCGGATCGCTCTTGACCTTCTCGTAGTTCGCGCGGAACGACTTGGCGTTCATCGCGAAGCGCAGGTTGTCGTCGATCTCCTTCGGCGTGGGCCAGATGTCGCCCAGGTACACGTCCTTGCCGCCCTTGCCCTTGCCCACGGGCTGGGTCATGAGATCGGTCATCACGTTGCCCGCGATGGCAAACGCCACCACCAGCGGCGGCGAGGCCAGGAAGTTGGCCTTCAGGTTCGGGTGGATGCGCGCCTCGAAGTTGCGGTTGCCCGAGAGCACGGCCGCACCGATGAGGTCGTTCTTGGTGATGGCTTCGTTGATCTCGGGCGTGAGGTCGCCGGCATTGCCGATGCAGGTGGTGCAGCCGTAGCCCGCGAGGTAGAAGCCCAGCTTCTCCAGGTACGGCAGCAGGCCCGCCTTCTCCAGGTATTCGGTGACGATGCGCGAGCCCGGGGCCAGCGAGGTCTTGATGTGCGGCTGCACCTTCAGGCCCGCTTCCACCGCCTTCTTGGCCAGGATGCCGGCCGCGA
Organism: Variovorax sp. GW531-E2; assembly: GCF_059423125.1. Lineage (NCBI taxonomy): Bacteria > Pseudomonadati > Pseudomonadota > Betaproteobacteria > Burkholderiales > Comamonadaceae > Variovorax > Variovorax sp. GW531-E2. Next base: position 10,147 of record NZ_JBWKXQ010000081.1, read on the forward strand.
GCATCACGCTCGGGTTGGAGGTGTTGGTGCACGAGGTGATGGCCGCAATGAGCACGTCGCCGTTGCCGATGGTGACGTCGCCCTTGGGCGCCGACGGCGCCGTGGCGCTGGTGTGGGCCGCGGCCTTGGTCGAGCGGTTGGCCACCATCTCGATGACCGGGCGCGGCGAGCCGGGCGGCGGCGGGGGCACTTCGGTGTCGCCGCTCTGGCCTTCGCGCGTCAGCGCGTAGCGCTGCTTGAGCTTGTCGGCCGGCTGGTTGAAGCCGTTGGCGTCGTTGGGCTTGCTGTACAGCTCGGCGAACTTGGTCGACAGGTCGCCCAGGTTGATGCGGTCCTGCGGGCGCTTGGGGCCGGCCAGGCTGGGCGAGACGGTGCCCAGGTCGAGCTTGACGACCTTGGTGTAGTCGATGTCGCCCGGCGCGGGCATGCCGAACAGGCCCTGCGCCTTGTAGTAGGCGGCGAAGCGCTCCACTTCTTCCTTGGTGCGGCCGGTGCCTTCGAAATACGCCACGGTCATCTCGTCGACTGGGAAGAAGCCCATGGTCGCGCCGTACTCGGGCGCCATGTTGCCGATGGTGGCGCGGTCGGGCACGGCGATGGACGCGGCACCGGGGCCGAAGAACTCGACGAACTTGCCCACCACCTTTTCGGCGCGCAGGATCGAGGTGACGTACAGCACCAGGTCGGTGGCCGTGACGCCTTCGCGCAGCTTGCCGGTGAGCTCGAAGCCCACCACGTCGGGCGTGAGCATGTAGACCGGCTGGCCCAGCATGGCGGCCTCGGCCTCGATGCCGCCCACGCCCCAGCCGACCACGCCGATGCCGTTGATCATGGTGGTGTGGCTGTCGGTGCCCACCAGCGAGTCGGGGTAGTACACCGGCGTGTCGCTCTTGTCGGCCGGGCTCTTGTAGACGCCGCGCGCAAAGTACTCGAGGTTGACCTGGTGCACGATGCCGAAGCCCGGCGGCACGACGCCGAAGGTGTCGAAGGCCTGCATGCCCCACTTCATGAACTGGTAGCGCTCGTTGTTGCGCTGGAACTCCAGCTTCATGTTCAGGTCGAGCGCCTTGGGCGTGCCGTAGTAGTCGACCATCACCGAGTGGTCGACCACCAGGTCGACGGGCACCAGCGGCTCGATGGTCTTGGGCGACTTGTTCAGCTTGGCAGCCACGCTGCGCATGGCGGCCAGGTCGGCCAGCAGCGGCACGCCGGTGAAGTCCTGCAGCACCACGCGGGTGACGACAAAGGGAATTTCGTCGGTGCGCTCGGCGTTGGGCGCCCAGTGGGCCAGTTCCTCGACGTGCTTGGCCGACACCTTCTGGCCGTCGCAGTTGCGCAGCACCGACTCGAGCACGATGCGGATCGACACCGGCAGGCGCTCCACGGACGGGTACTGCTTGGCCAGTTCCTTCAGCGACCAGTACTTGCCGGACTTGCCCGACGCGGTCTTGAAGGTCTTGAGGGTGGACGCAAACGCGTGCGCCGGGGCTTTGGCCATGAGAAGACTCCTGTGTGTTCGTGGAAGCCTCTCAAGGATAGCGAGGTTCAATGTCAGTGGCTGTAGTCGGTCTTCCTTGTCGGGCTCTCCCGGAACTATCGTTCTCATAGCGAAAACGCCCGCCGCACGGAGTGCGGCGGGCGTGGAGCGGACGGTTGTCAGGCGTTCAAGCCATCGCCATGTGGGCACTGGCCCGGGTGCGGCGCAGCCCGGTCCACTGCAGCTCGGCCAGCACGACCACGCACAGCGCCTGCGCCAGCACCCAGGCCGTGCCGAGCGCAGTGACCGCGAACACGCCGGTCACCAGCAGCGCCACGCAGGCCACGGCCCAGGCGAAGTTGCCGACGACCACGAGGCCGATCAGCGTGCGCGGCGGCGTGGCGCGGCTGGCCATGAAGGCGGCGGCGGCCGCGTAGGCCAGCAGGAACACGCCGGTGCCCATGAGCAGCCAGGCCGGCAGGCCGGTCAGGGAGGCGAGGACGTCGGTGAACGCCACCTGCAGCGCGCCGGTCGCGGCGCACGAAGCGGCATCGGCCCACATCACGTTCGACAGGAAGCGGGGGGAAGCGAAAACAGACATGTGGATCTCCTGGGTGGGTACGCTGCAGGCCAGTCCTGCTGCGTTGGGGTCGATGATTCCGCCGGGCGTGGATCGCGTCGATGACCTGGGAGGTCATGGCGCCGCGCCGCCGCCGCGCCAGAATGCGGCTCCATGAACACCCCCCGCACCCATTCGTCCAAGGCCGCCGCCGCCGGCCTTCCCGGCGCGCGCGATCCGTTCGGCGCCCACCTGCGGCACTGGCGCACCCACCGCCGCCTGAGCCAGCTCGACCTGGCGCAGGAGGCCGAGGTTTCGACCCGCCACCTGAGCTACGTGGAAACCGGCCGCGCCGCGCCCAGCCGCGAAATGGTGCTGCGCCTTGCCGAGCGCCTGGACGTGCCGCTGCGCGAGCGCAACGCGCTGCTGGTGGCCGCCGGCTTCGCGCCCATGTACCGCCAGCGCTCGCTGGACGACCCCGCCATGGCCTCGGCGCGCCGCGCCATCGACCTCGTGCTGAAGGGCCACGAGCCCTTCCCCGCGCTGGCCGTGGACCGCCACTGGAACCTGGTGGCGCACAACGCGCTGGTGCCGCTGCTCATGGAAGGCTGTTCGGCCGAGCTGCTGAAGCCGCCCATCAACGTGCTGCGCCTGAGCCTGCACCCCGAGGGCGTGGCGCCGCGCATCGCGAACCTGGCGCAATGGCGCACGCACCTGCTGGAGCGGCTGCAGCAGCAGATCGCCGCCACCGGCGACACCGTGCTGCAGGCGCTGCACGACGAGCTGGAAGGCTACCCGCCGCCCGCCGTGAGCCACGACGCGCCGCTGCTCGACACCGCGCTGTCGGCGGTGGCCGTGCCGTTCCAGGTGGTCATGCCCAGCGGCGTGCTGAGCTTCATCAGCACCATCACGATCTTCGGCACGCCGGTGGACGTCACGTTGCAGGAACTCGCGGTGGAGTCGTTCTTTCCGGCGGACGAGCAGACGGCGGCGGCGCTGACGGCATTGGCGGCGCAGCAGGCACGCTGAGGCCGGCGCTGCCGTCCGCGTTGCGCGCCGGCCCCTCGAAGTCGTCGACCTGGATCACCTTGTCGGCCGCTTGCAGGTAGGCCAGCGCCAGCGCGGGGTCGCTGGCCGATTGCGCCGCTTCGTCGAGCGAGCGCGTGCGTCGCAGCACCTTGTTGAGCGCGGTGGTCTCGTCGCCCAGCCGCGCGCCGAGCGCCATCGCCTGCATCAGGTCGCGCAGGCCGCCCGGGCCGGGCTCCGACAGATCGGGCACGAGCCGCGCGACCACGTCCGGGCGCGTGCGCAGCAGCTCGGCCAGTGCCATCAGCTGCACGTCGCGCAGCGGCGCCAGGTGCGCGGTACGGCGCAGCACCAGCGCGCCGAGCAGGCGCCGCCCCGGCGTCGGCAGGTTGGCGTACAGGTCGCGCAGGATCTTGCCGGCCTCGTCCAGCTGCAGCCGGATCGCGGCCTGCGCAAAGGGCAGCAGCTCGGGCGCCGCATCGACGCGGTAGCGCCACACGCAGGCGCTCGCCAGGTACAGGTGGGCCAGCACGTCGCCCAGCCGCGCCGACAGCAGCTCCATGCGCTTGAGCTTGCCGCCGAGCAGCCCCATGGCCAGGTCGGCGGTAAGCGCGTACTTGGCGCTCATGCGCGCGATGAGCCGCGCTTCGCCCGCCAGCGCCTCGGGCGGATCGCCGCGCACCGGCGCGCCGAACACGCTGTGCCACAGGTTGCGCGCCACATGCCGGCCGTGCGCGATGAGCGCCTGGCCCAGCGCCGTTTCGTCTTTCGCCTGCACCGCCGCCATCTCGTCGAGCACGTGCGGGTGGCAGCGCACCGCGCCCTGGCCGAACACGATGAGCGCGCGCGTGAGGATGTTCGCGCCCTCCACGGTGATCGCGATCGGCGCCTGCCGGTAGGCCACGCCGAGCAGGTTCGACGGGCCCGAGATGATCCCCTTGCCGCCGAGGATGTCCATGCCATGGTTGACCGCGCGCCGCCCGGCCTCGGTGAGCTGCACCTTGAGGATCGCGCTGGCCACGCTGGGCCGCTCGCCCTTGTCGAGCGCGGCCGCCGTGAAGCGCCGCGCGGCATCGGTCGCGTACAGCTGCGCCGACATCTGCGCGACCAGCCCCGCCACCGCATGGAACTTGCCCACCGGCAGGCCGAACTGCTCGCGGATCTGGCCGTAGGCGTTGCTCACGTACAGCGCCGTCTGCTGCATGGCCGAGCCCAGCGCGGGCAATGAGATGGCGCGCCCCGCGGCCAGGCACTCCATCAGCATGCGCCAGCCCTGCCCCACCTGCGGCTCGCCGCCGATGACCCAGTCCATCGGCACGAACACCTGGCGGCCGCGGATCGGGCCGTTCATGAACGCGCTGTCCATCGGGCGGTGGCGTCGGCCGATCTCCATGCCCTCGTGCGGCACGGGAATCAGCGCGCAGGTGATGCCGAGTTCGCGCTGGCCTTCGGGCCGGCTCTCGTCGATGGCATGGAACGCCAGCCCGACCACGGTGGCGACCGGCGCGAGCGTGATGTAGCGCTTGTCGAAATCGACCAGGAAGCCGCGCGTGCGCCGGCCCTGGAACTCGCGCTCGACGAGCACGCCGCGGTCGGGAATCGCGGCGGCGTCGGAGCCCGCATAGGGCGAGGTCAGGCCGAAGCACGGCAGCTCGCGGCCGTCGGCCAGGCGCGGCAGGTAGTGGTCTTTCTGCGCGTCGGTGCCGTAGCGCAGCAGCAGCTCGGCGGGCCCGAGCGAGTTGGGCACCATCACCGTGACAGCCGTGGCGACGTTGACGCTCGCGATGCGCGCCACCACCGAGGCATGCGCGAAGTGGCCGAAGCCCAGACCGCCGAAGGCCTCGGGAATGATCATTCCGAAGAAGCGCTTCTCGCGCAGGAAGCGCCACACCTCGGGCGGCAGGTCGTGCGCCTGGTCGATGGCGTGGTCGTCGAGCATGCGGCACAGCCCGGGCACCTCGTTCGCCAGGAAGGCTTCTTCGCGCGCGCTGAGCTGGTTGGGGCCCGCGGCCGTCAGGGCATCGAAATCGGGGCGCCCGGCAAAGAGCTGGCCCTCGAACCCGACCGTGCCGGCCTCGAGCGCGGCACGCTCGGTGTCGCCCAGCGGCGGCAGGGCCTTGGAGAAAGGCTGCATCGCCCATCGGCCGATCAGGGTCGCCAGTGGCATGGGGTCTCCTTGCGCCGCACCGGAGCGCGCGGCATGCGTCCATTCTTGGACGGCACCGGCCCGCACCGGGCCGGTCAAGGGCGTTCACGCGTGTCGGAGACGGGCTCGCGCGGCCCGCGGGATCAGCGGCGCTTGGGCGCCTGCCCGGCCGGCGCGGCGGCCGGCACGGGTGCATTCGGATCGCGCCAGCCGTACTCGACATAGCGGCGAATCACGAGGCAGCCCGGCGGCGAATCGATCAGCGAGACCGACGAGGTCGGCTCCTTGTCGTCGGTGTAGACCGTGTAGATCGGCAGCAGCGGTGTGCGCTTGTAGTTCTTCAGTTCCTGCTCGGCCACGCTGGCGCAGGTGAAGGGCGCCACCGAGATGCGCTCGGCCGCCACGGTGCAGGCGCCGCTGTCGTCGGGGATGGCCGTGATCGACGCGGCCACGCCCGCGTTCGGGTACTGGATGCCGACCAGCGAGAACACCGGGCCGGCGTCGGGGCGCTTGCGGTCCCAGTCGAGCAGCACGTCGTGCGCGCGGCTGCCCTGCACGGTGAGCGTGGCCAGCCGCGTGATGGCGGGCAGGCAGCGCTGCACGCCCACGCTGGCGGCGGCGCGCGTGAGCGTGTCCTGCGGCGCCGCGGGCGGGGCCAGCACGCCTTGCGCGAGCGCGCTGCCGGCCGCGAGCACACAGGCTGCAGCGGCGAATCGGGCCAGGGCGGTCATCGGTGTCGTCCTCACGCGTAGAGGCTCGCGATGGCCGCCGAGTAGAGGCGCACGTTCTCCTCGCCTTCCGGGTCGAGCTTCGCGATGAGGGCGCGGGCGCGCTCGCGGTAGGCCGGCAGGTTCGCGTCGTGCTCGGCGAACGCGCGCCGCAGCGCCTGCCCGCCCTCCTCGCAGTCGAAGCCGTGGTAGCGGTAGCCGCAGTCACCGATCAGGTGCGAGTTGTGGATGAGCGGCCAGCCGCCGTACAGCGCCTCGTAGTAGAGGTAGTTCTGCGCGTTCTCCCAGTGGTGCGCAAAGACCGCGTCGATCGCGCCCGGCAGCACCTGGTACAGCGGAAAGCGCCCTTCGAAGGTCGCCAGGCCGTGCCGAACGAGATCGAGGCTCTGCGCGAAGGCGACGAAGTTCGGCTTGTCCTTCAGGTGGAAGCTGTTGTAGACCCACATCTTCTCGATGAGGCGCGGCTGCGCGCGGTGCGCCGACTCGCAGCCCAGCATCGGGATGAAGCTGGTCTTCACCATGCAGATGTTGGGCTCGAAGATGGCCACGCGCCACTGGGTGCGCCCCGGTTCGTAGACAAAGCGCTTGCCCTCGGCGCCGCGCGCCATCGCCTTCTCGACCACCATCGGGCTCCACAGGTGCGGCATGAGCTTGGTGGGGGCGCGGAAGGTGCTCGCGAAGTACGGCTTGCAGGAGGTTTCGTACTCGGGCAGCGTCCACACCTCGTCGTAGGGCGCGCCGCTGACCAGCATGCCGTGCGGCTTGTTGAAGGTCATGCGCTCGATGTCGATCACGTAGTCGTTGCCCACGCGCATCGAGACGATTTTTCCGCCGCGCTCGCGGAACGCCACCGACCAGTCGCGCCCCAGTTGCGCGCTCATCTCGATCATGAGGTCGAGCTCGTGCGCGGCGGTGGCCATGTCGATGATCGGCACCGGCGAATCGGCCAGGAAGTTGGTGGCGTCGGCCGGGCCGCCGTCGCCGCCGCCGGCCACCAGCACCGTGCGCTCGACGCAGGGCGAGCGCAGCAGCAGCATCACGAGGAACAGGCAGTTCTGGTAGACGCCGTTCTCCCACAGGCTCTGCTCGCCCTTGCGGATGAAGATGGAGACGCCGACTTTCAGCCGGGTCGGTGAAGCGGCCGCGCGCGGGCCTGCGGTGGGGTTGCGCACCTCGCTCATGCGACCACCTTCGCGTTGCCGGCACGGAACGCCGGATCGCCGCCCACCAGGTTCAACAGCCGCTGCGCGTAGCCGTCGATGTTGGCGGGGTGCATCGGATCGATCGCGTCGAACACGCGCTGGCTGCGCGCACGGTAGTCATCGAGTTGCGCGTCGTGGCCGCGCACGGCCACGGCCAGCTGTTCGGCACCGACGGCGATGTCGAAGTCGGGGTAGTAGTAGCCGGCGTCGCGCAGCCACGGCGAGTTGTGCACCAGCGGGTAGTTGCCGTACAGCGCATCGAGGTAGCTGTAGTTCTGGTCGTTCTGCCACTGGTGCGACACCACCGCGTCGGCGTGCTGCACCATGAAGCCTGCGAAGTCATGCCGCCCGTGGAAGGTGGCCTTGTGCTGGCGCACGATGTCCAGCGAGTTGGCCAGGTAGAGCATCGTCGGATGGTCTTTCAGGTGCAGCGTGTTGAGCACGTGCATCGCCGCGACGTGCTCCGGGTTGGCGCGGTAGGCCTCGTCGCTGATCAGCATCGGGATGCTGCACGACTTCACCACCGAGATGTTGGGCTCGAAGATCGCCACCCGGAAACCCGGTTGCTGCGCCGTGCGCGGCTGGTAGCCGAAGCGAAAGCCCTGCGCCTGCACCTCGTCCACGCGCTGCGCCAGGAACTGCGGCGACCACAGGTACGGCACCTCGTGCACCGGGCAGCGGTGCAGCGTGCGCATCATCGGCGCAAAGGCCGCGTCCTTGGGCAGCAGCCAGATCTCGTCGCAGCGGTCGGTGGCGCCGAAGTGCCCCTTGTCGGCAAAGACGATCGGCTCGGCCAGCGCCACGAAGGGTTGCCCCACGCCGTGGAAGGCCACGCGCCCGCCGCAGGCGCGGAAGTACGACAGCCACTGCACGTCGAGCGCGCCGGCCATCTCGATGACCACGTCGAGCGCGTCGGTCAGCTCGCGGGCGCGGCCCAGCGTGAGCCCCATGGCCGACAGGTCGACCTGCGGCGGCATCGCCTGCTGGTCGCCCGCGTCGATGAGCGTGACGGACTCGACGAATTCGATGCGTTGCAGCAGCCGGGCCAGGAACAGGACGTTCTGTCCCATTCCGTTTTCCCAGATGTTCTGCCCCGCGTGGGAGAGGACTGAAATACCGATGCGCATGGCCGAAGTGTGTACCAAAAAAACAATGGCTCCCGCGCGCAGGGCGCGGGAGCCACCGGACCGGGGGCGTCGGCCTAGCGGCCTTTTACTTCCACTTCCAGCCGATGCCCGCGTTGACGCCCCACTCCTTGCCGGTGGAGCTCAGGCCCGCGCCCCAGGAGATCTTGCCGTCGTCCGACAGGGCCTTGAAGGTCAGCGCCACGGCGCTGTAGCCCTTGTACGAACCCATGCCGATGCCGATCGTCTTCTCGCCCGGGTACAGCGTGGGCAGGTAGGTGCCCGACATCGCGAAGGCCATCGCCGAGCCCGAGTAGGCGATGCGCGCCACGTCGCCCACCTGCTTTTGCACCTGCTGCAGCTGGCCCAGGTTGACCGCGTCGCCCGGCAGCACGCCCGGTGCCACGTTGCTGATGCGCGTGGGTCCCGAAGTCTCGGTGCCCAGCGTGATCTGGTTGTAGTTCACCGACCCGTCGGGGTTGGTGGCGTACTGCACGCTGCTGGCCTTCGCAGCCGCCGAGACCGCCTTCAGCTGCGCCACGTTGGTCGCGTCGCTGTCGGCCGAGCCGGCTGCCACGCCCGTGATCTGGCGGAACTGGTTGTTGGCCGCATCGCCCACCGACACCGCCGCCTGCGTGCTGGTCGTGGCCTTGATGGCCGCTTCCTGCTGCGCATTCGCGCTGCCCGGCACGTAGCCAGCCACGCCCGCCGCCCGCGAGGCCACCGAGTTCGCACCCAGTGCCACGCCGCCGGTCTGCTGGACCACCGCGCCGAAGCCGATGGCCGTGCCCTGCGCGATGTTCTGCGCCTTGCTCAGCGGCGTGCCGCCGGCGTCCGCACCGTCACCCAGGGCCACGCCGCCGCCGCCGGCACGGGAGTTCGCGCCGATCGCCTGCGAGCCCGTGGCCAGCGCCCCGGTGCCGATGGCGATGGCGTTGGTGCCCGTGGCCTGCGCCCCGAAGCCCACCGCCACCGCGCCGTCGGCCGTGGCCCGCGCGCCGTTGCCGGCCGCGAAGGAGTTGGCGCCGCTGGCTTCGGAACGCGGCCCGATCGCCACCGCTTCCGCACCGCTGGCCTTGGAGTCGGTGTTGGTCGAGTTGGCGTGGAAGTACTTGGTGCCTCCGTTGTAGATCGAGCTGACCGTCGTGCTCAGGCTGCCGATGCCGCTCATCGCCGTGCTCAGGCCGGTCGACGTCGATGTCGACAGGCTGGAGAGGCCGCTGGCTGCGCCGCCCACGCTGGTGGACAGGCTGTCCAGGTTGCTGTTGGTGGTGCTCAGGCCGGTCGACAGGCTGTTGACGGTGCTGTTGGTCGTGCTCAACCCGGTGGACAGGCTGCTCACGTTGCTGTTCGTCGTGCTCAGGCCGGTCGACAGGCTGCCGACGGCGCTGTTGGTCGTGCTCAGGCCGGTCGAAAGACTGTCAACGCTGCTGCCCACCGTGCTCAGCCCGGTCGACAGGCTGTCGATGCGGCTGGCCGAGGTGCTCAGGCCGGTGGACACCGAGCTCGACAGGCTGTTCACGCTGCTCGTGACCGTGCTCAGGCCGGACGACGTGGAGGTCGAGAGGCTGTTCAGGTTGCTGTTCGTCGTGCTCAGGCCCGACGAGAGGCTGCCGACATTGCTGTTGGTCGTGCTCAGGCCGGTCGACAGGCTGTTGATGCCGCTGTTGGCGGTGCTCAGGCCGGTGGACAGGCTGCCGATGCTGCTGTTGGCGGTGCTCAGGCCGGTCGACAGGCTGCCGATGCCGCTGTTGGCGGTGCTCAGGCCGATCGAGGTCGAGGACGACAGGCTGCCCAGGTTGCTGTTCGTCGTGCTCAGGCCCGTCGACAGGCTGAAGATGCCGCTGTAGGCGGTGCTCAGGCCGGACGAGAACGAGGTGGACAGGCTGCTGACGTTGCTGTTGGTGGTGCTCAGGCCGGTCGACAGGCTGTCGATGCTGCTCGTGGCCGTGCTCAGGCCCGACGAGGTCGAGGTCGAGAGACTGTCGACGTTGCTGTTCGTCGTGCTCAGGCCGGTCGAGAGGCTGTCGATGTTGCTCGTGGCGGTGCTCAGGCCCGAGGACGTGGAGGTCGAGAGGCTGCCGACGTTGCTGTTGGTGGTGCTCAGGCCTGTGGAGAGGCTGGAGATGCCGCTGGTGGCGGTGCTCAGGCCGGTCGAGAGGCTGCTCACATTGCTGTTCGTCGTGCTCAATCCAGTGGACAGGCTGCCCACATTGCTGTTCGTGGTGCTCAGGCCGGTGGACAGGCTGGAGATGCCGCTGGTGGCGGTGCTCAGACCCGTCGACAAGCTGTCGATTCCGCTCGTGGCCGTGCTCAGGCCGCTCGACGTCGAGGTCGACAGGCTGCTCACGTTGCTGTTCGTCGTGCTCAAGCCGGTGGACAGACTGGAGATGCCACTGGTGGCGGTGCTCAGGCCGGTCGACAGACTGGAGATGCCGCTCGACGTCGAAGTCGACAAGCTGCCCACGGTGCTGTTCGTGGTGCTCAGGCCGGTGGACAGGCTCGAGATACCGCTGGTCGCCGTGCTCAACCCAGTCGAGAGGCTGTCGATGTTGCTCGTGGCGGTGCTCAGGCCCGAGGACGTGGAGGTCGACAGGCTGCTGACGTTGCTGTTGGTCGTGCTCAAGCCAGTGGACAAGCTGGAGATACCACTGGTCGCCGTGCTCAGACCGGTCGAGAGGCTGTCGATGCCGCTCGTGGCCGTGCTCAGGCCAGACGACGTAGACGTCGAGAGGCTGCTCACGTTGCTGTTCGTCGTGCTCAAGCCGGTGGACAGGCTGGAGATACCACTGGTTGCGGTACTCAGACCCGTCGACAAGCTGTCGATGCCGCTGGTAGCGGTGCTGAGGCCGGACGACGTGGAAGTCGACAAGCTGCTCACGTTGCTATTGGTGGTGCTCAATCCCGTTGACAGACTCGAGATACCGCTGGTGGCTGTGCTCAGGCCGGACGACGTGGAAGTCGACAGGCTGCTCACGTTGCTGTTCGTCGTGCTCAAGCCGGTGGACAGGCTAGAGATGCCACTGGTGGCAGTGCTCAGGCCGGTCGACAGGCTGTCGATTCCGCTCGTAGCGGTGCTCAGGCCACTCGACGTGGAAGTCGACAGGCTGCTGACGTTGCTGTTGGTCGTGCTCAGTCCCGTGGACAGGCTGGAGATGCCACTGGTCGCCGTGCTCAACCCAGTCGAGAGGCTGTCGATGTTGCTCGTGGCGGTGCTCAGGCCCGAGGACGTGGAGGTCGAGAGGCTGCTCACGTTGCTGTTCGTGGTGCTCAGGCCCGTGGACAAGCTGGAGATGCCACTGGTCGCTGTGCTCAAACCGGTCGAGAGGCTGTCGATGCCGCTCGTGGCCGTGCTCAGGCCGGACGACGTGGAGGTCGAGAGGCTGCTCACGTTGCTGTTGGTCGTGCTCAAGCCAGTAGACAAGCTGGAGATGTCGCTGGTGGCGGTGCTCAGGCCCGTCGACAGGCTGGAGATGCCGCTCGACGTCGAAGTCGACAAGCTACCCACAGTGCTGTTCGTGGTGCTCAGGCCCGTGGACAGGCTGGAGATGCCACTGGTCGCCGTGCTCAGACCAGTCGAGAGGCTGTCGATTCCGCTCGTCGCGGTGCTCAGACCAGACGACGTGGAAGTCGAGAGGCTGCTGACGTTGCTGTTGGTGGTGCTCAGGCCGGTCGACAGGCTGGAGATGCCGCTCGACGTCGAAGTCGACAAGCTACCGACGTTGCTGTTCGTCGTACTCAAGCCAGTGGACAAGCTGGAGATGCCACTGGTCGCCGTGCTCAAACCAGTCGAGAGGCTGTCGATGCCGCTGGTAGCGGTGCTGAGACCGGACGACGTCGACGTCGACAGGCTGCTGACGTTGCTGTTCGTCGTGCTCAAGCCGGTGGACAGACTCGAGATGCCACTGGTCGCCGTGCTCAAGCCGGTCGAGAGACTGTCGATGCCGCTCGTCGCTGTGCTCAGACCCGACGATGTCGAAGTCGACAAGCTGCTCACGTTGCTATTGGTGGTGCTCAATCCCGTTGACAGACTCGAGATACCGCTGGTTGCGGTGCTCAGGCCCGTCGACAGGCTGTCGATGCCGCTCGCGGCCGTACTCAGGCCGCTCGACGTGGAGGTCGACAGGCTGCTGACATTGCTGTTCGTCGTGCTCAGGCCCGTGGACAGGCTGGAGATACCACTGGTGGCAGTGCTCAGGCCGCTCGACGTCGAGGTCGACAGGCTGCTTACGTTGCTGTTCGTCGTGCTCAAGCCGGTGGACAGGCTCGAGATACCGCTGGTCGCAGTGCTCAAGCCAGACGACGTCGAGGTCGACAAGCTGCTCACGTTGCTGTTCGTCGTGCTCAGGCCCGTCGACAGGCTCGAGATGCCGCTGGTTGCCGTACTCAAACCCGACGACGTCGAGGTCGAGAGACTGCTGACGTTGCTGTTGGTCGTGCTCAGCCCGGTCGACAGGCTGTCGATGCTGCTCGTCGCAGTGCTCAAGCCGGACGACGTGGAGGTCGAAAGACTGCTGACATTGCTGTTGGTCGTGCTCAGCCCGGTCGACAGGCTGTCGATGCTGCTCGTCGCAGTGCTCAAGCCAGACGACGTGGAGGTCGACAAGCTGCTCACGTTGCTGTTCGTCGTGCTCAAGCCCGTGGACAGGCTGGAGATGCCGCTGGTCGCAGTGCTCAAACCCGACGACGTTGAAGTCGAGAGGCTGCTGACACTGCTGTTGGTCGTGCTCAAGCCGGTCGACAAGCTATCAATGCCGCTGGCAGCAGTGCTCAGGCCACTCGACGTCGAAGTCGACAGGCTGCTGACGTTGCTGTTCGTCGTGCTCAGGCCGGTGGACAGGCTCGAGATACCGCTGGTCGCCGTGCTCAGGCCAGACGACGTCGAGGTCGACAAGCTACTCACGTTGCTGTTCGTGGTGCTGAGACCCGTCGACAAGCTATCGATGCCACTCGTGGCCGTGCTCAGGCCCGACGATGTCGAAGTCGACAAGCTGCTGACGTTACTGTTGGTCGTGCTCAGGCCTGTGGACAGGCTCGAGATACCGCTGGTGGCAGTGCTCAACCCCGACGACGTTGACGTCGAGAGGCTGCTGACGTTGCTGTTGGTTGTGCTCAGCCCAGTCGACAGGCTGTCGATGCTGCTTGTCGCAGTGCTCAAGCCAGACGACGTAGAGGTCGACAGGCTGCTGACATTGCTGTTTGTCGAACTCAGGCTCGTGGACAGGCTCGAGATGCCGCTGGTCGCCGTGCTCAAACCGCTCGACGTGGAAGTCGAAAGGCTGTCGATCCGGCTATTGGCGGTGCTCAGACCCGACGATGTCGAAGTCGACAGGCTGCCCACATTGCTGTTCGTGGTGCTCAGGCCTGTAGACAGGCTGGAGATGCCGCTCGTGGCGGTGCTGAGGCCAGACGACGTGGAAGTCGACAGGCTGCTTACGTTGCTGTTGGTCGTGCTCAGACCAGTCGACAGGCTGTCGATGCCACTCGTGGCTGTGCTCAAGCCGCTCGAAGTGGAGGTCGACAGGCTGCTGACATTGCTGTTTGTCGAGCTCAGGCTCGTGGACAGGCTAGAGATCCCGCTGGTCGCCGTGCTCAGGCCACTCGACGTAGAAGTCGACAGGCTGCTTACGTTGCTGTTGGTCGTGCTCAGGCCCGTCGACAAGCTCGAGATGCCGCTGGTCGCGGTGCTCAGACCAGACGACGTGGACGTCGACAGGCTACTCACGTTGCTGTTGGTCGTACTCAGGCCCGTCGACAAGCTCGAGATGCCGCTGGTCGCGGTACTCAGACCGCTCGAAGTCGACGTCGAGAGGCTGTCGATGCTGCTCGTGGCTGTGCTCAGGCCCGACGACGTCGACGTCGACAAGCTGCTCACGTTGCTGTTGGTCGTGCTCAGGCCCGTCGACAAGCTCGAGATGCCGCTGGTTGCTGTACTCAGACCGCTCGAAGTCGACGTCGAGAGGCTGTCGATGCTGCTCGTGGCGGTGCTCAGACCTGACGAAGTCGAAGTCGACAGGCTGCTCACGTTGCTGTTCGTGGTGCTCAGCCCGGTCGACAGGCTCGAGATGCCACTCGTCGCCGTGCTCAGCCCCGAGGACGTGGAGGTCGAAAGGCTATCGATTCGACTGTTGGTCGTGCTCAAACCACTGGACGTCGAGGTCGACAAGCTGCCCACGTTGCTGTTCGTCGTGCTCAAGCCCGTGGACAGGCTGGAGATGCCGCTGGTTGCGGTGCTCAGGCCGGACGACGTGGACGTCGAGAGGCTGCTGACGTTGCTGTTGGTCGTGCTCAAACCAGTCGACAGGCTGTCGATGCCACTCGTGGCTGTGCTCAAGCCGCTCGACGTGGAGGTCGAAAGGCTACTGACATTGCTGTTCGTCGTGCTCAGACCCGTGGACAGGCTGGAGATGCCGCTGGTCGCGGTGCTCAGACCAGACGACGTCGAGGTCGACAGACTGCTGACGTTGCTGTTGGTCGTGCTCAGGCCCGTCGACAAGCTTGAGATGCCGCTGGCCGCGGTGCTCAGGCCCGACGACGTCGAAGTCGACAGGCTGCTCACGTTGCTATTGGTCGTGCTCAGGCTCGTGGACAAGCTGGCGATGCCACTGGTCGCGGTGCTCAGACCGCTCGAGGTAGACGTCGACAAGCTATCGATGCTGCTCGTGGCCGTGCTCAGGCCCGACGACGTAGACGTCGAGAGGCTGTCGATACGACTATTGGTGGTGCTCAGGCCCGAGGACGTCGAGGTCGACAGGCTGCCCACGTTGCTGTTCGTCGTGCTCAGGCCCGTCGACAGGCTCGAGATGCCACTCGTAGCCGTGCTCAGGCCGCTCGACGTCGAGGTCGACAAGCTGCTCACATTGCTATTCGTGGTGCTCAGGCCCGTGGACAGGCTGGAGATACCGCTGGTCGCGGTGCTCAACCCGCTCGACGTAGAAGTCGAGAGGCTGTCCAGGTTGCTGTTGGTGCTGCTCAGAGCCGTGGACAGGCTCGAGATACCACTGGCAGCGGTGCTCAGGCCGGATGACGTCGAGGTCGACAGGCTGCCGACGTTGCTGTTCGTGGTGCTGAGACCGGTCGAAAGGCTGGAGATGCCGCTGGTCGCGGTGCTCAGGCCGGACGACGTCGAAGTCGACAGGCTGCTCACGTTGCTGTTGGTCGTGCTCAGGCCCGACGACAAACTAGAGATACCGCTGGTTGCCGTACTCAAGCCCGACGATGTCGAGGTCGACAGGCTGCTGACGTTGCTGTTCGTCGTGCTGAGACCGGTCGAAAGACTGGAGATGCCGCTGGTCGCAGTGCTCAGGCCGGACGACGTCGAAGTCGACAGGCTGCTCACGTTGCTGTTGGTTGTGCTCAGGCCCGTAGACAGACTAGAGATGCCGCTGGTTGCCGTGCTCAAGCCGCTCGACGTCGAGGTCGACAAGCTGCTGACATTGCTGTTCGTGGTGCTCAGACCTGTGGACAGGCTGGAGATACCACTGGTCGCCGTGCTCAGGCCCGACGACGTCGATGTCGAGAGGCTGTCGATGCGGCTATTGGCCGTGCTCAGACCCGACGACGTCGAGGTCGACAAGCTGCCCACGTTGCTGTTCGTGGTGCTCAAGCCCGTGGACAGGCTCGAGATACCGCTGGTTGCAGTGCTCAGACCGCTCGAAGTAGACGTCGACAGGCTGTCGATGCTGCTCGTGGCAGTGCTCAGGCCGGACGACGTGGACGTCGACAGGCTGCCCACGTTGCTGTTCGTCGTGCTCAGACCTGTGGACAGGCTCGAAATGCCGCTGGCTGCAGTGCTTAGGCCCGACGACGTCGACGTCGACAGGCTGCTCACGTTGCTGTTGGTCGTGCTCAGGCCCGTCGACAGACTGTTGATGCCGCTCGTCGCGGTACTCAAACCGGACGATGTGGACGTCGACAAGCTGCTGACGTTGCTGTTCGTCGTGCTCAGGCTCGTGGACAAGCTGGAGATGCCGCTGGTGGCAGTGCTCAGGCCCGACGACGTCGATGTCGACAGGCTGCTCACGTTGCTGTTCGTCGTGCTCAGGCCCGTGGACAGGCTCGAGATTCCACTGGTCGCAGTGCTCAGGCCGCTCGACGTGGACGTCGAGAGACTGTCGATGCGGCTGTTGGTCGTGCTCAAACCCGACGATGTCGAGGTCGACAAACTATCCACGTTGCTGTTCGTGGTGCTCAAGCCCGTGGACAGGCTGGAGATGCTGCTCGTGGCCGTGCTCAGGCCAGACGAGGTCGAAGTCGACAGGCTGCTGACGCTGCTGTTGGTCGTGCTCAGCCCTGTGGACAGGCTCGAGATGCCGCTCGTGGCGGTGCTCAGACCGCTTGAAGTCGACGTCGACAGGCTGTCGATGCGGCTGTTGGTCGTGCTCAGGCCAGTCGACGTGGACGTTGACAGGCTGCCCACATTGCTGTTCGTCGTGCTCAAGCCCGTGGACAGGCTCGAGATTCCGCTGGTCGCCGTGCTCAGACCCGACGACGTCGAGGTCGACAGGCTGCTCACGTTGCTATTCGTGGTGCTCAGGCCAGTCGACAGGCTGGAGATGCCGCTGGTGGCCGTGCTCAAACCGGACG
>NZ_JBWKXQ010000082.1:0-25940 GCF_059423125.1 Variovorax sp. GW531-E2
CACCACCACCACCACCGCCGCTGCCTCCACCTCCGCACGCCGTCAGGGCCAGCAGCGCGGCCGTCGCGGCGGCCACTGCAGCAGGTTTGAAATTCATGGTCACTCCCTGGTCGATTCTTGTTCGGGGGCAACGCGGACCGCTGTCCGTCGACGCCGTGGAAACCCGAAATTACGACGGGGCCGATGTTCCCGGCAGTGCCAAAAGTCATTGCATGTGTGCCCATCCGGATCGATCGGCACGCAATGAACTACAACGTATTCACTTTCGACCGCAGGCTGTGTGCGGGACGCTACGGCGCCGCTGCGAGCCCTGCCATGGCCTGTAGCAGCGCATCGGGCGCCACGGGCTTGAACAGCACGGGCACGCCCGACTCGCGCACGCGCTGCAGGCGGTCGGGCGAGGTCTCGCCGGTGATGAGCAGCAGCGGCAGTTCGGCGCCGGCATGCCGGCTCAGGCGCAGGCCGGCGTCCAGGCCGTCGACACCGTCGACCAGGCGGTAGTCGCACATCAGCAGGCCGAAGGGCCGACCCTCGGCGCGGGCCTGGTGCAGTGCATCGGCCGCGGCGGCTTCGTCGGCGACGGCGTGCGCATCGATCGCGTGGGAGCGCAGCAGGCCGGTCATTGCCTCGCGGATTTCGAGTTCGTCGTCCATCAGCAGCACGCGACCGGGCAGCGTGGCGGCGCGGCGGCGCACGGACAGTTCGGCGCTGCCGGCCGGGAACGGTCCCACGAGCGCACTGACCTGCGGCGGCACGGTCGGCAACACGACACGGAAGTGCGTGCCGCGGCCCGGGCGCGAATGCATCTGCACCGGATGGCCCAGCAGGCGCGACAGGCGACGCACGATCGACAGGCCGATGCCCAGCCCGCGCGCGCGGTCGCGGCCCGGGTTATCGATTTGATAGAACTCTTCGAAGATGCGGTGCGACTGCTCGGGCGCAATGCCGATGCCGGTGTCGCGCACCTCGATCCACACCGTGTCGCCACGGTCGCGCGCCGTCACGGTCACGCCGCCCTGCACGGTGTACTTGAGGGCGTTGTCCATCAGGTTGGACAGCATGCGGTGCAGCAGCTGCGGATCGCTGCGCACCCACAGGCCGCTGGCGCGCACGCGCAGCTGCAGCTCCTTCTGCTCGGCCTGCGCCGAGAAGGTGTGGTTGAGCGGCAGGAACAGCGCATCGAGCTCCACCGGCTGCGGCGAAGGCGTGATGACGCCCGCGTCGAGCCGGGACACATCGAGCATGGTGTCGAGCGAGGCGCCCAGCGCGTTCACGGCGCGCATCAGGCGTTCGGCGTTGCGGCTCTCGGGGCGGCCGCGCAGTTCGTTCTCGAGCGCGGCGCCGAACAGCGCGATGGCGTGCAGCGGCTGGCGCAGGTCGTGGCTGGCGGCGCCGAGGAAGCGGGTCTTTTCTTCGCTGGCGCGCTCGGTGGCGGCGATCTGTTCGCCCAGGCGCGCGGCCAGCGCTTCGTTCTCGAAGCGCAGCATGAGCGAGTCGGTCAGCAGCCGGTGCTGGCGCACGCCGGCGTGCAGCGTGAGCATCAGGTAGGCCGAGCCGGCCGCGGCCAGGAACAGGTGCAGGCCGTCGCCCTGCCAGGCCAGCGCGATGATCATGCCCAGCGACATGGGCAGCGTGTAGCCGAACAGCGCGGGCTTGAGCGGCCACAGCGACTGCGCGGCGCGCGCGCAGCTGCCGACGATCACGGCCATCAGCAGCGAGGTCATGGGCAGGTTCTCGTGCGGCACGATGAACCAGGGCACCACCGCCGTGATCATGCTCACCAGCGTGACCATGCGCGAGATCTTGCGCGCCCAGTACGGGCTCTCGGAGGCCGGCTTGTCGGGCGTCCAGCGCGGCGTGAAGAAGACGTAGATGTCGACCGCCACCAGCGCCGCCATCCAGAACAGCAGGCGCGCATCGCTGAGCTGCGAATAGATGATGCAGCCGAACACGATCACGAAGCCCAGGTGGGTCAGCGTGGAAATGCCGTAGGTGTCGTAGACCGAGCCGACGTGCTCGCGCAGCACGCGCTGGCCCAGCAGCTGGCCGGCGGCGGCGTCGCCGCGGCCCGCCAGCGTGGCGCCGCTCAACGCAGCATGCTGATCAGCTGGGCGCGCGAGCGCATGCCGAACAGCAGCAGGATGGTCGAGACATGGTTCTTCACCGTGCCCTCGCTCAGGTTGGCCAGTTGCGCGATCTCCTTGTTCGCCTTGCCTTCGAGCACCCACTGCAGCACCTGCATCTGGCGCGGCGTGAGCTCCTGCCAGGCGCTGGCGTGCGCGAACTCCGCGTACCCCGACAGCGACTTGGGCAGCGACGCGGGCGGCAGCGGCTGCTGCGGCGTGCCGTCGGCCTCGAACAGGCCGCAGGCGCGGATGAAGCCCACCATCTCCTTCAGGTCGGCGGACTTGGGCAGGAAGGCGCTGGCACCGAGCGCGAGCGCGCCCTGCGCCAGCGTGCTGTTGGCGGTGCCCGAGAGCACCACGACGCGCGCCGCCGGAAAGCGCAGCCGGAACTCGGCCAGGCCGCTGAGCCCGTGCGTGTCGGGCAGCGCGAGGTCGAGCAGCACGAGGCCGATGGCGACCTCATGCGCCGCGTAGAGCGCGAGCGCGTCGGCGATGTTGCCGGCCTCGAACACCGAGATGCGCGCGCCCGAGGTGGCGGCCTGGGCCTGCACCAGCGCACTCACGCCCAGGCGCAGCAGGTCGTGGTCGTCCACCACCAGGATCGCGCCGGACACGCCGGCAGGCACACCGGTGTCGGTGAGGGGCGGCGGGGGTGCGGAGGGGGAGTCGAAAGAGGCCACGGATTTGATCTTAGCGGCGCAAGCCCCGCGCGACAGTGCCCTAAGTCATGGCGCCCTGACCCGGGCTGGCGCCACTTGCCACGGCGCGGCGCCGTGGGCACCATGGACGTCTTGCCGCAACGCACGGCGCCCCGGAGACCTGCCATGACCCACACCGCCGCCGCCCCGCTCGCCACCAGCGAGCGCAAGGTCGACCGCCTGCTCGCCCACTACGAGGAGAGCCACCGCCATCCGACCAACGAGCTGATCCACTTCGTGGCCATTCCCGCGATCATGCTGAGCATCGTCGGGTTGCTGTTCGCGATCCATCCGTGGGTGGCCTACGCCTTCGTGGCGGCCAGCCTCGTGTACTACGCCCTGCTGCGCTCGCCGGCCTTCCTCGTCACGATGCTGGCGCTCACGGTGCTGGCGCTGGTGGCGGTGCATGCGATGGGCACCGCGGTGGCGCCGGTGTCGGCGGCGATCTTCGTGGTGGCGTGGATCTTCCAGTTCGTCGGCCACAAGATGGAAGGCAAGAAGCCTTCGTTCTTCGAGGACATCCAGTACCTCTGGGTCGGTCCGCTGTTTGTGCTGTCGAAGCTGTTCGTCAAGCTCGGCATCCGCTGGTAGTCGGCGGGTGATCTGGCGCGCAGCGTCCGCGCGCGAGAGGCTTCCTTCAGGGCGACACGAGCGCCTCGGACTCATAGGCCCGGTGCAACAGTTCCACGAAAGCCGGCGCTGGCGGCAACACCACGTCGCCGATGCGGTGCACCGCCACGCCCGGTGTCCACGAGTTCATGACCACGGCGCCGGCCAGCGCGGGCAGGTCGGCCATCCGCAGCACCTGGCTGCGCTGCGGGACACCGAGGCGTTCGAGCTGCCGGCGCACGATGCCCATCGTGGTGCCGGCCAGGACGTCGGCTTCGGGCCACACCACCGCCTGGCCGTCCCAGAAGGCCAGGTTCCAGATCGA
Source organism: Variovorax sp. GW531-E2 (assembly GCF_059423125.1). NCBI lineage: Bacteria > Pseudomonadati > Pseudomonadota > Betaproteobacteria > Burkholderiales > Comamonadaceae > Variovorax > Variovorax sp. GW531-E2. Next base: position 3,759 of record NZ_JBWKXQ010000082.1, read on the forward strand.
CGCCTCGCCGAGCCGGCCGTGCCGGTCGAGAAAGGCCGCGTCGCCGAAACCCTGCGCGACGGCCTGGCGCAGCAGTTGGGTCTTGGCGCCTTCGCCGACGTGCTTCACGGCCGGCAGGAAGCGCTCGTGTTCGATCGCGGCCAGGGTCAGCGGGCCGGCGGGGCCGTTGGAAGGTGGGCCGGTGCGGATCAGCACCTCGGGCACCGCGTCGACCGCGGTGAACTCGCCGGCCGGGGAGTAGACGGTGGCCGTCAGCGACAGGTCCGCCGGGCCGGCCGCGAGCGCGGCCCGCAGGTGGGCGCGCACCGTGTCGTCGGGCAGCGCCTGGCCGAACAGGGTCTGCGAGGCGAAGCGCAGCCGTGCCAGATGGAGGTCGAGGCCCCGCACCCGGCCGCCGCGGACCTGCATGGCGGTGAAATGGGCGTGGCCGGCGAAGGCCAGCGACGCCAGGGCCTCGGCGGGTGCGGGTTGGCCGCTGCGTTGCACGACGAAAGTGGAAGAGGAAGGGACGCTGGCGGACATGGTTTCGTTGCTCCTGGAGGGGATGGATCATCAAGTTCCTGAACTATCCCGCGTTGACTTTCCCAGGAGAAACGAATAGTTTTTGGAAAATCATCAAAAACTATTTGAAGATCGATGCACCCCAGACTGCTCCCCGGCACCCGCGCCCTGCGCACCTTCGAGGCCGCCGGGCGGCACCTGAACTTCACGCGGGCTGCCGAAGAAGTCGGACTGACGCCGGCGGCCGTGAGCCACCAGATCAAGGAGATCGAGGAGCAGCTCGGCGTGGTGCTGTTCACGCGCACCAGCCGCAGCATCCGCCTCACGCCGGCCGGCGCCGTGTGGTTCGAGGCCACCGCCGACGCGCTCGACACCCTGCGCCGCGCCGCCGGCCGCGCCCGGCGCATGGCGCGCGGGGCAGCGACGCTGCGGCTGTCGACCAGCGCCCGTTTCGCGACCAACTGGCTGCTGCCCCGGCTGCCGCAGTTCCGGGCTGCGAACCCAGGGTTGGAACTGGGTTTCGATATTTCCGATGCGCTGCGGGATTTCGACGCCGACGACATCGACGTGGCGATCCGCTTCGGCAACGGGCAAGACCCTGGCACGCGCGCGCAGCGGCTGTTCGACACCGTCATCGTGCCGGTCTGCAGCCCCAGGCTGCTGGCCAGCGGCCCCCCGCTGGCAACACCGCGCGACCTGTTCCAGCACACGCTGTGCTACGTCGACTGGAAGACCGACGGCATGGTCTGGCCGAACTGGCCGATGTGGATGGCCGCGGCGGGCATCGAGGGCTTCGACGACAGCCGCTGCATCGGCTTCGCCGACTCGAGCGACGTGGTGCGCGCCGTCACCGAGAGCGGCATGGTCGGACTGGCCGACCTGGACATGATCGGCGCCGACCTCGCCCAGGGCCGGCTGGTGCGGCTGTTCGACATCGGCGTGCCCATGGCGGCGGGCTACGCCTACCACCTGGTCTACCCGGAAGGCAGCGCCCAGGACCCGCGCATCCTGGCGTTCCAGGACTGGCTGCTGGGGCAGGCGTCCAGGACTTGAAAAACGCCAAACGGCATACAAATATCCAACAAATCGCGACAAAAGCTATCGCAACGATAGAAACCCAAGGGAACCCTTGGCTTAGCACTCCCTCTAACCGAGTGCTAATATGACCGCCACAAAGGAGTTTCCCCTGATGACAACGCTGTCTGGAGTCTCTGCCAACCAGCTGGCCGTCGCCAACCCCTGGTCGATGGTCCCCCCGCTGGGCAACCTGGATGCCTACATTTCGGCCGCCAACCGCCTGCCGCTGCTCACGCTCGAAGAAGAGCAGGGCTTCGCACGCAAGTTGCGCGACCAGAACGACCTCGAAGCCGCCGGTGCGCTGATCCTGTCGCACCTGCGCCTGGTCGTCTCGATTTCCCGCCAGTACCTGGGCTACGGGCTGCCGCACGGCGACCTGATCCAGGAAGGCAACGTCGGTCTCATGAAGGCCGTGAAGCGTTTCGACCCCGACCAGGGCGTGCGGCTGGTGAGCTACGCCATGCACTGGATCAAGGCCGAGATCCACGAGTACATCCTGAAGAACTGGCGCATGGTCAAGGTCGCGACGACCAAGGCCCAGCGCAAGCTGTTCTTCAATCTGCGCTCGATGAAGCAGGGTTTCAAGGCCGACTCGGCCGCGGCCGACAACGGCACGCACCGCGAGACGCTGAGCCCCGACGAGGTCTCGCAGATGGCCACGCGCCTGAACGTGAAGCCCGAGGAAGTGCTCGAGATGGAAACCCGCCTGTCGGGCGGCGACGTGCTGCTCGATCCGGGTCCGTCCGATGACGGCGACGAAGGCTTCGGCCCCATCGCCTACCTGGCCGACGCCACGCAGGAACCGACCGCTTTGCTCGAATCGCAGCAGCGCGACCGCCTGTCGAGCGACGGCATCGCCACCGCCCTGGAGGCGCTGGACGACCGCAGCCGCCGCATCGTCGAAGAGCGCTGGCTCAAGGTGAACGACGACGGCTCGGGCGGCATGACGCTGCACGACCTGGCCGCGGTGTACGGCGTGAGCGCCGAGCGCATCCGCCAGATCGAAGTGGCGGCGATGAAGAAGATGAAGAAGGCGCTGGCCGAGTACGCGTAAGCGTCGCAACCGCCCTCCTCCACGAAAAAGCCCGGCAGTGCCGGGCTTTTTTTCGTTCGGGGACGCTTCAGGGCGTCGACTTGGTCAGCGTGCGCAGCGCCCGCTTCGCGATGTAGCGGGTCTCGGCAACCGGCGACTCGGCCACCCAGCGCGTGCACAGCGTCTCGACCCACTCGGGCTGCGTCTTGCTCGCGTCGTTGAGCCAGTTGGCGACCGAGTTCTGCACGTAGCGATGCGCGTCGGCGCGCAGCGGCTCCAGCAGCGGCAGCGCCAGCCAGGGCTCGGCCTTCAGCGTCTCGATCTGCGCGCACCACACGCCGCGCGGGCGCGTGAGCTCGCTGGCGAAGCGGCGCACGTTCGGATCGGCATCGGCCACCCAGGGCTGCAGCAGCGCCAGCGCCTCGTCGAGCGAATCGATGACGCTGTCGCGCACCGCCATCCAGGCGAACTCGCGCACGCCGAAATGCGGGTCGGCGGCAAAGCGGCGCACGGCGTCGAGCTGGGCCGCCAGCGGCAGGCCCGACAGCGTGATCCACTGCACCGCCCAGCAGCGCGCCACGTCGCTCGTGTGCGTGGCCAGCCGGTGCGCCACGGCATCGCGCTCGGCGTGTTCGGCCGTCATGTCGTACAGCGCCCGCGCGATGTGGCTGTGGCGCTGCATGGGCTTGAAGGCGGCCAGCATGGCGAGCGTGTCGTCCAGCCGTTCGTGCGCCGCGTCGAGGCCGACATGGCCCGCCACGCTGCGCGCGAGCAGCGGCAGTTCGAGCGCGAGGAATTCGTTGAGGTTGACGGTCTCGAGCAGCCCGCCGTTCAGCGCGCCCAGCACCTCGGGCGGAATGAGTGCGATGCGGAACGCGCCCTTGCGCGACTTCAGGTGCGCGACCGATGCGGCGTCCATGCCCCGGGCGCCCGGCTCAGGACGCAAGCAGCGTCTTCAGGTCCGACACCATCGCCGGCACGCCCGCGCCGTAGCGCGCGTAGAGCCGCAGGCGGCCCTGCGGGTCGTAGATGTAGCTGGCGGCCGAGTGGTCCATGGCGTAGCTGGTCGGCGTCTTGCCGTCGACCTTCTTGTAGTAGACCTTGAAGTCCTTCGCGACGGCGGCCAGCTGCTCGGGCGTGGGAATGAGCGCCACGAAGCTCGGATCGAACGCGCCCATGTAGGCCTTGAGCACCTCGGACGTGTCGCGCGCCGGATCGACAGTGACGAACAGCACCTGCAGCTTGCTGCCGTCCGCGCCCAGCTGCTGCTTGACCTGCGCCATCTCGGTCATGGTGGTCGGGCAGACGTCGGGGCACTGCACGTAGCCGAAGAACAGCACGACCGCCTTGCCCTTGAAGTCGGCCAGCGTGCGCACCTTGCCATCGGCGTCGGTGAGCGAGAAGTCTTTGGCGTAGTCGGCGCCCGTGATGTCGACCGCCTGGAAGCTCTGCTTCGGCTGCTCGCTGCAGGCCGAAAGGCCCAGGCCCAGCGTGGCCGAGGCGGCCACCCAGCCGGCCGTGGCGGCGATCGATTTCAGGGCATTGCGCTTGTTCATGGGCAGGTGAGGTCCGGTCAGCGGAGGTAATGGTCGACGAGCAGCGCCGCGAACAGCACGCTCAGGTGGATGAGCGAAAACCGGAAGGTCTTGCGCGCCAGCGTGTCGGAGTAGTTGCGCCACAGCGCGAAGGCATAGCCGGTGAAGCCGATGCTCACGCCGATGGCGACCACGAGGTAGAGCCAGCCGCTCATGCCGTAGATGAAGGGCATCAGGCAGGCCGCGAACAGGATGAAGGTGTACAGCAGCACCTGCAGCCGCGTGAACTCGTTGCCGTGCGTCACGGGCAGCATCGGCAGGCCGGCCTTGCGGTAGTCCTCGACGCGGTACAGCGCCAGCGCCCAGAAGTGCGGCGGGGTCCACAGGAAGATGATCAGGAACAGGATCAGCGCCTCGGGGCCGACGTCGCCCGTCATGGCGGCCCAGCCCAGCACCGGCGGCATGGCGCCCGAGGCGCCGCCAATCACGATGTTCTGCGGCGTCAGCGGCTTCAGGATGACGGTGTAGATCACCGCGTAGCCGACGAAGGTGGCGAAGGTGAGCCACATGGTGAGCGGGTTGACCGTGAACCACAGCAGCGCTGAGCCGGCCGCGCACAGCAGCGCCGAGAACACCAGCGCCTGCATGTCGCTGAGCTGCCCGCGCGCCGTGGGGCGCCAGGCGGTGCGCTTCATCTTGGCGTCGATGCCCTTCTCGACCAGGCAGTTGAATGCGGCGGCGGCGCCAGCCACCAGCCAGATGCCGATGCAAGCCAGCACGCCGCGCTGCACGTCGGCCCACGACGGCAGGCCGGGCACGGCCAGCACCATGCCGATGAGCGCGCAGAACACGATCAGCTGCACCACGCGCGGCTTGGTGAGCGCGTAGAACTGGCGCAGCACGTTGGCGGTGCTGGCGTGCTGAACAGGAATCGGGGTGCTCACGCGGTGGCTTTCTTCGGTTGGGGGGTGCCGCGCGCATTGTCGACGGCGCGCGGAATCGATGCAGCGGCGGCACTTTCGCGCCGGCTCTCGCACAGCGCCCAGGTCAGGACCACGGCCAGCGCCGCGGCGCCGCCCGTGTGGAGCACGGCGGCGGCCAGCGGCCAGCCGAGCAGCACGTTGCCCAGGCCCGTGGCCAGCTGCAGCAGCGCCAGGCCAGCCAGCCAGTGCGCCTGCGAACGCAGCGCTTCGAAGCGGCGCAGGCGCCAGGCCAGCAGGCCGAGCGCCACGAACACGGCATACGCCATGAGGCGGTGCGCGTAGTGGATGGCGGTGAGGGCGGAAAAATCGAGCGGCTGGCCCTCGCCGGTCACGCCGAGGTGGCGCCAGATCTCGAAGCCCTGCGCAAAGTTCATCGACGGCCACCAGCTGTCCTGGCAGGTCGGGAACTGCGTGCAGGCCAGCACCGCGTAGTTGGTGCTGACCCAGCCGCCCAGGGCGATCTGGAGCACCAGCAGCACCGCCGTGGCGATCAGCCCGTTGCGCAGGGCCGGCGACACGGCCGTGGGCAGGCGCTGCGCCGCCACTTGGCGGTAGCGCACGGCCTGGATGCACAGCAGCGCGAGCAGCACGATGGCGCCCATCAGGTGCATCGTGACGATGGCGGGAAACAGCTTCCAGGTGACGGTCATGGCGCCGAAGGCGCCCTGCAGGCAGACCCAGACCAGCGTGGCCGCCGGCCACCAGGCGCTCAGCACGACGTGGTGGTGCGCGCTGTCGACCGGTGGCGCGGGCTGGCGCCGCTGGCGGCGGCGCACGATCCAGGTGGCGCCGGCCAGCGTGAGGATCAGCACCCCGACGCCGGTCGCGAGGTAGCGGTGGACCATCTCGATCCAGGCCTTGCTGTGCGTCACCGGGCCGGTCGGCTGGGCCGCCTGCGCCATGGCGATCTCGTGGCGTGCGCCGGCCGGGCTGGCGTTGCCGTAGCAGCCGGGCCAGTCGGGGCAGCCCAGACCCGAATCGGTGAGCCGCGTGAAGGCGCCGAACAGCGTGAGGTCGAAGGTGAGGAACAGCGTGAGCACGGTCAGCGCATGCAGCCGCCGCGCGGGGCCGGAGCCGGCGTTGCGGCGCCACACCCAGACCAGCGGTCCGAGCGCGAGCAGCACGCCGGCGCCCATCATCCAGGCGATCGGCGTGAGGTCGTAGAGGGAGCTCGTGTCCATGAGGCGGTGGTGGTTCGCGCGGGCTCAGCGGCCCGCTTCGTCCCACGACGACGAGGCGCGCAGCAGGCGGTCGATGTCGCGCTTGGCGCGGCTCGCGCCGGCGGCGTCCATGCGGGCCGGGAAACGCATCATCCAGTTGCCCATCGGATCGACCACGTAGAGGTGCTCGGACAGCGCGTGCCCTTGCACGGGCGCGAGCCAGCGGGCGAGTTGGTCGGCCGGCACGCGCAGCACGGTCGCGCCGTGCAGGCCGTTGGTCAGGCGCTCGGGCACGGGCGCCGCATCGCTCACGAGCCAGACGCGGTCCAGGCGGTCTTTTTCGCGGCCCAGGCTCTCGCGCAGCTGGCGCTGCAGGTACAGCTGCTGCTCGCACAGCGCGTCGCAGGCGGCGTCGGCCACCGCCACCAGCAGCCACTGGCCCTTGAGCGTGGCCAGCTCGACCGGCGCGCCGCTGCGGTCGGTTGCCGTGAGGCGGGGCATCTCGCGTTGCGGATCGATCAGCTCGCCGTACACGCTGCGGCCCTCGGGGCGGATCACGTAGTAGGTGAAGTAGGAGGCGATGACGGGCGCCGCGCACATCAGCAGCACGGCGATCATCTTCCAGCGCCCGTGGACGGTGCGGCGGTTCTCGGCCTCGTCCAGTGCCTGGCCCGGCGACGGCATCGAGTGCACGGTCAGGCCCAGCGGCTCGTCAGAGGCCGCGGCCATCGCGTGCGCGGCGCCGCGCGCGCCGGAAGGGGGAGATGAATTGGAACCAGACATAGAGGATGACAACGAGGGCCGACAGGCCGAACCACTGGAATGCGTAACCGTAGTGCCTCTCCAGGCCCAACGCCGGGGCCGGCCAGTCGCGCTGCAGGCCCTCGGACGCCGGCCCGCTCTGCTGCAGCGACACGTCGGTGCGCAGCGGCAGCTGGGTCTCGCCGCGGAATGCCTCCAGGTCGAGATTTTGCCGGATGGGGGAAGACCCCTGAATGCCCGGTGCCGGAGCGCTGGCGCCGGCAGCCGAAGGGGCCGGCGCGGCGGCCGATGCCGCGGACGCCGGTGCGGCCGCAGCCTTCGCGCCGAGTTCGAACAGATGGCTCGGCGGCGGCTCGATCAGCGCCGTGAGTTCGACGATGCCCGGCGGCGTCTCGACCACGCCGAGCTGCGTGCGGTCGACGAAATTGCGCTGCACCCAGCCGCGCTGGACCATCACGGCCTGCTCGCTGCCTTCGAGTGCGAACGGCGTCAGCACGTAGAAGCCCGGCGTGCCGTGCATCTGGCGGTTGTCCAGGTAGACCGTCTGCGCCGTGAGCCACAGGCCGCGCAGGCGCACCGGTCGGTGCATCTCGCCGGCGGCTTCGCCCAGCGCCAGGAACTCGGCCTGCGACAGCGGGGCTTTCAGCTTCTGCGCGTCGATGCGGGCCTGCAGCGCCTCTTTCTGCGCGGCGCGCGACAGCTGCCAGCGGCCCAGCGACACGGTGGCGGCCAGCGCCAACACGGCCGCCAGCGTCACGACCAGGAAACGGCCCCGGCCCGCGCGGCGGCGCGGCGTGGCAGAGGAAACGAGAGGCTCGGGGGTCACTGGAGCGGACGGGGCGTGCGGCCGATAATGCGGGTCATGAAATATTTCGTCGCCCTGATCTTTCTGGGCATCTTCGCGAGCCTCGCTTTCGCGCTCTACTTCATGCTGAAGGACGGTCGCGACGGGCAGAACAAGCGCGGCGGCATGGCCCGCGCCCTCACCTTTCGGATCGGCCTGTCGGTCTTTTTGTTCCTGTGCATGCTGCTGGCCTGGAAACTCGGCTACATCCAGCCCACCGGGCTCCCGCTCGGGAAGTAACAGATGGTGCTCGTTCCACGAGAACCATGAAAAAGGCGCCTTACGGCGCCTTTTTTCTGGAATGCCGTGAGGTTTCTCGCTCAAAGCCAATAGACCAGCACGTAGAGACCCAGCCAGACCACGTCCACGAAGTGCCAGTACCAGGCGGCGCCTTCGAAGCCGAAGTGACGCTCGGCGGTGAAGTGGCCCTTCTGCAGGCGCAGCGTGATGAACAGCAGCATCAGCATGCCGATGAACACGTGCAGGCCGTGGAAGCCGGTCAGCATGAAGAAGGTCGAGCCGTAGGTGCCCGAGCTGAGCTTGAGGTTCAGTTCGGTGTACAGGTGGAAGTACTCGTAGCCCTGCACGCCCAGGAAAATCACGCCCAGCAGCACGGTGAGCCACATGAAACGGATGCACTGTGCGCGGTGGTCGGCGCGCAGCGCGTGGTGGGCAATGGTCAGCGTCACGCCCGAGCTCAGCAGCAGCGCGGTGTTGATGGTCGGCAGCCAGAACGGGCCGACGGTCTGGAAGGGCTCGATGATGCCGGCCGGCGAACCGGTCACGCCGGCGGCGACGCTGGGCCACACGGCCTTGAAGTCGGGCCAGAGGATCGCGTTGTCCAGGCTGCCGAGCGTCGGCAGCGCGTGGGTGCGGGCCCACCACAGCGCCGTGAAGAAGGCGCCGAAGAACATCACTTCCGAGAAGATGAACCAGCTCATGCTCCAGCGGTACGAGAGATCGATCTTGTGGCCGTACTGGCCGCTCTCGCTCTCGCCGACGGCGGCGCGGAACCACACGAAGAGCGTGCCGAGCCAGATCACCATGCCCAGCAGCAGCGACCAGGCGCCCCACTGGTGGCTGTTGATCCATTGCCCCGCGCCGAGGATCACGAAGAACAAGCCGATCGCGGACACGACCGGGTAGGCCGAGGGTCCGGGCACGAAGTAGTAGGGCGTGGTGCCGTGGGTGGTTGAACTCATATCAGCTCCTGGCTTTCTTTCTTCTCTCGATTCAATGATTCTGGAGATCGTGGTTTTTTGTCTTTGGCTCAGCAGGCAGCGCTCAGGCGGCCGCGACCACATGCCGCACCAGCAGCACCAGCCCGACCACGAAGACGATCACTGCGGCAAACGCCACCACGATGACGTGCAGCGGATTGAGCTTGCCCAGGTCTTCCTTGTAGGCGCTGTTGCGGCGCACCCCGAAGAACGACCAGCCCACCGCCTTCATCGTGTCCCACAGCGTGGGCTTGCGGCGCGGGGCTTCGGGCGGCAACGGCGAGGTCACGAGCGCGGCTCATCGGCGACAACATGCGAAACGGCGGCCACCGGGGCCGGAGGCGTCTTGCCGCCCACCTCGAAGAAGGTGTATGACAGCGTGATGGTCTTGACGTCCTTCGAGATCTTCGGATCGATCACGAAAGCGACCGGCCACTGCTTCTTCTCGCCCGCATCGAGCGTGTACTGGTTGAAGCAGAAGCACTCGAGCTTGTTGAAGTGCGCCGCCGCCTGCTGCGGTGCGTAGCTGGGGATGGCCTGCGCGGCCATGCGGCGGTTCTGCGTGTTCTGGAACTCGTACATCACCGTGTTCAGCTGGCCCGGGTGCACTTCGATGAAGCGCTCGGCCGGCTTGAAGTCCCACAGGCCACCACGCACGTTGGAGTCGAACTCGACCTTGATCGTGCGGGTCATGTCGACCTGCGTGTTGTCCGGCACGCGCACGTTCTTGGCGCCGCTGGCGCCGCCTGGCACCTGGAGCTCGGAGAGCGCGAGGATGTTGATGCCGGTCATCTCGCAGATGGCGCGATACATCGGCACCAGCGCATAGCCGAAGGCGAACATGCCGCAGGTCACGACGGCCAGCTTGCCGACCATGCGGACATTGGCGCGGCGAATGCGTTGACCGAGGCTCATGCTGTTGCTTCCGTTCGGGGGGTGCGATGCGGCGCGGTCAGCGACCGCTGAACCAGACCATGCGGACGATGAAGCCGATGAAGAAGATCACCGCGATGGAGGCCAGCGTGAGCCCCATGCGTCGGTTGTTCTTTCTTTGTTCAGGCGTCGTCATCGTCGTGCGGTCGTGGTGCTTGTGCAGCGTGCGCGGGTGATCAGCCGATCACCTTGGTGGCGGTCACGTCGAGCTTGGGCGGGTTCTCGAAGGTGTGGAACGGGGCCGGCGACGGCACTTCCCACTCGAGGCCTTCGGCCGCTTCCCAGGGCTTCTGGGCCGCTGCTTCACCCTTGCCGCGCATCGAAGGCAGCACGATGAACAGGAAGAAGTAGACCTGCGCGAAGCCGAAGAAGAACGCACCCACCGAGGCGATGGCGTTGAAGTCGGCGAACTGCATGGGGTAGTCGGCATAGCGACGCGGCATGCCGGCCAGACCCAGGAAGTGCATCGGGAAGAAGGTGACGTTGAACGAGATCAGCGACCACCAGAAGTGAACCTTGCCGCGCGTTTCGTTGTACATCACGCCGGTCCACTTGGGCGCCCAGTAGTAGAAGCCCGAGAACATGGCGAACAGCGAGCCGGCCACCAGCACGTAGTGGAAGTGCGCCACCACGTAGTACGTGTCCTGCAGCTGCGTGTCGATCGGCGCGACCGCGAGGATCAGGCCGGTGAAGCCGCCCATCGTGAACACGAAGATGAAGCCGACCGCGAACAGCATGGGCGTCTCGAAGGTCATCGAGCCCTGCCACATGGTGGCGATCCAGTTGAAGATCTTCACGGCCGTGGGCACGGCGATCAGCATGGTCGCGTACATGAAGAACAGCTGGCCCGTGAGCGGCATGCCGGTCGTGAACATGTGGTGGGCCCACACGATGAACGACAGGATGGCGATCGACGAGGTGGCGTACACCATCGAGGCGTAGCCGAAGAGCTTCTTGCGGGCGAAGGCCGGGACCACCTGGCTGATGATGCCGAAAGCCGGCAAGATCATGATGTAGACCTCGGGGTGGCCGAAGAACCAGAAGATGTGCTGGTACATCACCGGGTCGCCGCCGCCGGCGGGGTTGAAGAAGCTGGTGCCGAAGTGGCGGTCGGTCAGCGTCATCGTGATGGCGCCTGCGAGCACGGGCATCACGGCGATCAGCAGGTAGGCGGTGATGAGCCAGGTCCAGCAGAACATCGGCATCTTCATCAGCGTCATGCCGGGGGCGCGCATGTTCAGGATGGTGACGATGATGTTGATCGAGCCCATGATCGACGAGGCGCCCATGATGTGCATCGCGAAGATGCCGGCGTCCATCGAGGGGCCCATCTGCAGCGTGAGCGGGGCGTACAGCGTCCAGCCGGCTGCGGGCGCGCCGCCGGGCATGAAGAACGAACCGGCCAGCATGATGGCCGCCGGGATCAGCAGCCAGAAGCTGAAGTTGTTCATGCGCGCGAACGCCATGTCGGATGCGCCGATCTGCAGCGGGATCATCCAGTTCGCGAAGCCCACGAAGGCCGGCATGATGGCGCCGAACACCATGATCAGGCCGTGCATGGTGGTGAACTGGTTGAACAGCTCGGGGTTCACCATCTGCAGGCCGGGCTGGAACAGCTCGGCGCGGATCAGCAGGGCGAGCACGCCGCCGATCATCAGCATCGTGAAGCTGAACAGCAGGTAGAGCGTGCCGATGTCCTTGTGGTTGGTCGCGAACACCCAGCGGCGCCAGCCGGTGGGCGCGTGGTGATCGTGATGGTCGTCGTGTGCGTGGCCGCCGGGGGCGTGACCGTGGGGGTCGAGGACTGCGCTCATGTCGTTGTTCCTTGCAATTTCTTCTTCGCGGGGCGCCGTCGGATCACTTGCCGCGCAGGGCCAGCACTTCGGCCGGTTGCACCAGCTGGCCCGTCTTGTTCGACCAGCTGTTCTTGGTGTACGTGGCCACGGCCGCGAGGTCGGTGTCGCTCAGCTGCTTCCAGGCAGGCATGGCACCGTTGTTCTGGCCGTTGAGCAGCACCAGCAGCTGCACCTTGTGGTCGGAATCGGTCACCTTGGCTGCGCCGTCGAGCGGCTTGATCGGGCCTGCGCCCTTGCCGTTGGCCTGGTGGCAGGCCGCGCAGTTGGCGGCGTAGACCTTCTCGCCGCGTGCCAGCATGTCGGGCAGCGTCCAGACCTTGGTCGGGTCGTCGAGCTTGGCGGCGGCTTCCTTGCGCTTGGTGGCGACCCAGGCGGTGTAATCGGCAGCCGACAGCACCTTCACGTGGATCGGCATGTAGGCGTGTTCCTTGCCGCACAGTTCCTGGCACTGGCCGTAGTAGTCGCCCACGGTCTCGGCGCGGAACCAGGTGTCGCGCACGAAGCCGGGAATGGCGTCCTGCTTGAGGCCCAGCTGCGGCACGGCGAAGGCGTGGATCACGTCGTTCGCGGTGGTGATGATGCGGACCTTCTTCTGCACCGGCACGACCATCGGGTTGTCGACCTTGAGCAGGTAGTCGTCGGGCATGGCGCCCTTGGCACCGGCGTCGGACATGGCACGCTGCGAGCTGTCCAGCGTGGAGATGAAGGCCAGGCCCTCGCCTTCGCCGTTCAGGTAGTCGTAGCCCCACTTCCACTGGTAGCCCGTGGTCTTGATCGTGAGGTCGGCGTTCGTGGTGTCCTTCTGGGCCACGAGCACCTTGGTGGCGGGCAGCGCCATCACGATCACGATGAGGAAGGGCACGATGGTCCAGATGACCTCGACCACCACCGATTCATGGAAGTTCGCGGCCTTGTGGCCCACCGACTTGCGGTGCTTCCAGATGGAATAGAACATCACCGCGAACACGGCGACGAAGATGACCGTGCAGATGATCATCATGATCGTGTGGAGCAGATGCTGCTCCTGCGCGATCTTGGTCACGCCGACCGGAAGATTCAGCTGGCGCACCGCGGGGCCGCCGGGCAGATCGTTGACTGCGTGCGCCGCGTTGCTGAACGCCGCGCCGGCCGCCAGCAACAGATTCGCCGGCCTGTACTTATTGCGCCAAATGCTCTTCATCGTGTTCACGTTTCTTCAATTTTTCGAAAACCCAACCGTGCAGCACCGCGCGAGCCCCCTCAGGCGCCACGCAACGCCATGCGAATCTCGCGCGCCAGTGCGGCTCGCAACTCCGGGCGTACATAGCGCCCCACCCTGACCGATCGACCTTGCCCCGAGACCTCGATCAGCGAACGATCGCCGGTCTGCGGTTCGATCCGCACCTGGTGCGGAAGAAATTCCGTGCGTTCGTAGTGCCCACCGTTCTCGAGCTCCACGACGAGGCGTCCGCCCTGCAGCGCGATCCGTTCGCCATCGGTGGCATGCCGCGCGTACATCATGAACGCAAAGCCCACCGCGGCCAGTTCGAGCCAGGCGAATGGCAATACCAGCGGCGCACCGTGCAGCCAGAACACCATGCCCGTTCCCAGAGATACCACGCACAGCGAGGCGTAGAGCCAGCCCAGCTGGCTCGGCGTCACCGAGCAATTGCGTTTCAGGAACCAGTGGATGTTCTGGCCTGAGACGGTGGCAAAACGAAACACGGAATTCGACACGGGCGAGTTCAGCAAATCGGTGCGTCGATGGTGGCCAAACCCCTCGTACAAACAGGATCCGACACCCCTCGATCACGGGACAATACCCGCGAGTTTCACGCAACGGCGGATTGTAGCGGGTAGAGCGCGGGCCCCGCGCACCGAATGAGGGCTGCCGGGTCGCTCAGGCGCCAGGGCGGCCGCGCTGGAGCATCGATCGCATCTCGCGCAGCGAGACCGCACTCTCGGGCGACAGCGCGACGCGCGGCGTCGGCTTGAAGGCGTGGCCGTAGATGACCTCGAAGGTCAGCGCGATGCGGCCCTCGCCTTCCGCGGCCGGCGCCAGTTCGGGCAGGGCCTGCTTGAGCGCGCGGTGCCAGGCCTTGCCGCGCAGTGCGGGAAAGCGCGCCGGATGCAGGTTGCGCCCCAAGGTGCGCAGCTCGGCCAGGGCGGCCTCGGGGGTGGCCCAGGTGAGCACGATGCGCTCCATGTCCATCACCGGCTCGGCGAAGCCGGCATGCACGAGCATGTCGCCCCAGTCGTGCATGTCGGTGTATTCATGGCCGGCGGCGGGCCAGCCGAGCCGGGCGTGCAGGGCGCGCAGCTCGCGCACGGTGTCCGGGCCCAGGCAGGAGAACATCAGGAAGCCGTTGGTCGCGACCAGCCGGTGCCACTGCGCGATCAGCGCCTCGGGATCGGCCGCCATGTGCAGCGACATGTTGGCCCAGAGCAGGTCGACGCCGTCTTCGGGCGGCGCGTCGAAGCGGGCCTTGCCGCCCTGCCAGCGGCGCGCGCTCCACCAGGGGGCGGTCAGCGCCTCGCCGGTCCGGTCGGCCAATGCGGGTTCGGATTCGATGACGAAGGCTTCGGCGTCGCGGTAGCGGCGGGCCAGCAGCGCGTGCGCTTCGAGGCCGCCGCGCAGCGGCGACCAGTCGGCCCAGGTGCGGGGCTGGGCCTTGATCCATTGCAGCCGGTCTTCCATCCGGCGGCCGATTTCCTCGTGCAGCCAGGGCGAGCCCTCGGCGGGCGCGAGCCGGCGCCAGCGGTCGGCCGCCGTGGGATCGATGGTCGGCGGTCTTCTTGCGGGGTCGGTGGCCATGGGGCCGTGAGTATATTGAGGCATGTACAACCGCCGGGCCCTGAGGCCTTTCACCTCGCTGCTCGCGCGGCTGCCCAGCCAGTGCGAGGTCTGCCGCGCCTGGCCCGCACAGCGCGTGTGCGACGCCTGCGTGGCCCGCTTCGCGCCGCCGACCCCGCGCTGCGGGGGCTGCGCGCTGCCGATGCCCGAGGGCGTGGCGCGTTGCGGCGAGTGCATCAGGCACCCGCCGCCGCTCGACGCCTGCCTCGCCGCCTGCACCTACGCCTGGCCGTGGCCCGACTGCATCGCCCAGTTCAAGTTTCGCGGCGAGGCGGGCTGGGCCGGCCCGCTGGCCACCCTGCTGCGCAGCGCGCCGTGGGTGGAGCCGGCGCTGGAACAGTGCGACCTCGTGCTGCCGATGCCGCTGGCGCCCGGCCGACTGGGCGAGCGCGGCTTCAACCAGGCGCACGAGCTCGCGCGCCGGCTGGCACCGGCCAAGACCGACGCCACCCTGCTGCTGCGCACGCGCGACACGCCCGCGCAGAGCGGCCTGCCGCGCGCCGACCGGCTGCGCAACCTGCGCGGCGCCTTCGCCGTGGAGCCGCTGCGCGCCGACGGCCTGCGGGGGCGGCGCGTAGTGCTGGTGGACGACGTGATGACCAGCGGCGCCTCGCTGTTCGCCGCGGCCGCCACCTTGCGCCTGGCAGGCGCGGCGCACATCACCGGCGTGGTGCTGGCGCGGACCGACCCGCCGCGCTGAAGCCACCGGCGGCGCCCGCGACAATCGGCGCATGTTCCATATCGTCCTGGTCCACCCCGAAATTCCGCCGAACACCGGCAACGTGATCCGGCTCGCGGCCAACACCGGCTGCACGCTGCACCTGGTGGAGCCGCTCGGCTTTTCGATGGACGACCGCCTGCTGCGCCGCGCCGGGCTCGACTACCACGAGTACGCCGAGGTCAAGCGCCACGCCGACTGGGCCGCGCTGCTGGCCACGCAGCAACCGCCCACCGAGCGCATGTTCGCGCTGACCACACGCGGCTCCCGCCCGGTGCACGACGTGCGTTTCCAGCCCGGCGACTGGCTGGTGTTCGGCTCGGAAACCGCCGGACTGCCGCCGCCAATCCGCGATGGCTTCGCCGAGGCGCAGCGCCTGCGATTGCCGATGCGTGCCGGCCAGCGCAGCCTGAATCTGTCGAACGCGGTGGCGGTCACGGTGTTCGAGGCCTGGCGGCAAAACGGTTTCGCCTGACGGCCCTTCACGCGGCAGGGGCACATCCGTTCGGCGCCGGGCGGCGTATGGGAAGGCATGCCGGTGATTCGCACCGGCATCCGTCCCCTCAACGCCGAATGCCAAGGAGTCCCGCCATGCACACCACCACCCTGCGCCTGATCACGATCGCCGCCCTCGCCTTCGCCGGCGGCGCCCATGCCTTCCAGGGCGAGCAGAACCCGCTGCCGCCCGCGCCCTTCCAGTCCTCGCTGACGCGTGCCCAGGTCCAGCAGCAAGCCCTGCAGCCGCTGCAGATCAGCAACGGCGGCACCGGCGTGGCCCGCCCGACCGCGGGCAACGTCGACCGGGCGGCGGTGCGCGCGAGCGCCGTCGGCATCACCCGGCAGGGCGCCGCCGCCTACGGCGAAGTCACCGACCGCCGGATGTAAAGAGAAAAAGAAGAAAAACCGCTCAGGGAAAACGGCGCACCACCGACTCGGCGACGCACGCCGGCTTGGCGGCGCCTTCGAGTTCGATGGTGGTTTCCCAGGTCATCTGCAGGCCGTTGTTGGGAATCGGCTCAGCACTCAGCAGCTTCATGCGGGCGCGCAGGCGCTGGCCCACGGGCACCGGCGACATGAAGCGCACGCGGTTCAGGCCGTAGTTCACGCCCATGCGCGACTCGACCACGTCGATCGCCGTCTCGAAGAACTTCGGCAGCAGCGACAAGGTGAGAAACCCGTGCGCGATCGGCGCGCCGAAGGGGCCGGACTTGGCCCGCTCCACATCGACGTGGATCCACTGGTGGTCGCCCGTCGCCTCGGCGAACTGGTTGACCTGCTGCTGCGTCACGCTGATCCAGTCGCTCACGGCGACCTCCTGGCCGACGCAGGCGGCAAGATCCTGAAGGGTCTGGAATGTCTTTTTGGTCATGCGGGGCATTCTGGTGCCAAGGGCACAAGGCTGGCTGTCGGACTTGCGACAACCGGGAATCGGGGAAATCCGGGATCAGTTCAGGCGTCGAGCCATTCGCAGATCGGCGCCCACTGGTCCAGGTCGCGCTGCACGCGCCCCGGCGCGATGTCGAACAGCGTGAGCCCGCGCGCGGCCAGCTGCACGTAGTTCTGCGTGTCGCGCAGCTCGCCCAACACGGGCACGCCCAGGCCGGCGATGAACTCGTGCAGCCGGTCGGCCGCCAGCGTGCGGGCGTTCACGCGCATGCCGACCAGGCCGATGCGGGTCTTCTCGGCGCGGCGGCTTTCCAGCAGGCGGTCGAGGAAATCGCGCGTGGCGTAGATGTCGAAGATGCTCGGCTGCAGCGGCACGATCACGCGGTCGGCCAGCGCCAGCACTTCCTTGAAGCGCCAGCCGTGCAGGCCGGCCGGCGTGTCGAGCACCGCGTGGGTGGTACCGCGCGGCGGGCGCACCACGGTGCTGTCGCCGGTGGCTTCCCAGGTGGCGATGGGGCGGGCCTGCGGCGGGCGCAGGCCGAGCCACAGCCGCGAGGACTGCTGGCGGTCCACGTCGCCGAGCATCACGGCATGGCCGCGGCTCGCGAAGTAGCCCGCAATGTTCGTTGCAATCGTCGACTTGCCCACGCCTCCCTTGGGATTGGCGACCAGAACCACCGGCATGAGGATCTCCTCCAGAACGGGAACAGGGCTGGATGGTAGTCGCCCCGGGTTGCGCGTCGGCGACGGCGGGCCGTCTGCGTTATGTTCGCCACATGACGACAACAACATCCGCGGAGAACCCCGCCAGCAGCATCTATGTGCTGGCGGCCCACCCCCACTGGCGCGATTCGCGCGTGAACCGCCGGCTGTTCGCCGCCGCGCAGCGCGTGCCGGGCGCCGACGTGAACGACCTGTACGGCAGTTACCCCGATTTCGCCATCGACGTCGAGGCCGAACGCGAGCGGCTGGCGCGCGCGGACCTGGTGGTGCTGCTGCACCCGATCCAGTGGTACTCGATGCCGCCGCTGCAGAAGCTCTGGGTCGACGACGTGCTGGGCTACGGCTGGGCCTACGGCCCGGGCGGCACGGCCCTACAGGGCAAGGACTGCTGGCTGGTCGCCACCACCGGCGGCCCCGAGCCGAGCTATCACCCGCAAAGCTACAACCGCTACTTCTTCGACGCCTTCCTGCCGCCTTACGAGCAGACCGCCGCGCTGTGCGGCATGCGCTTCCTGCCGCCGCTGCTGCTGCACGGCGCGCGCCGCGCCAGCGAGGCCGAGGTGGCCGCGCACGTCGAGGTGTTCGTGCAGCGCCTGGAAAGCTACCCGGTGTGGCCCGAGATGGACGAGCTCGATGCCTGCATCGCCTGCCCGGTGCCCGAGACCGACCGCCCCGCGGAATCCGACGACGTGGGCCAGGTGATGGCCGGCGCGTTCCACAGCGCGATGACGCACGGCCTGGCCGTCGCCAACGGCAGCAACAGCACCCACAAGGCGACCTGAGCATGGAACACGCACCCGCCTGGCTGACCAGCAGCCTGATCTACCTGAGCGCCGCCGTGCTGGTGGTGCCGCTGTCCAAGGCCCTGGGCCTGGGATCGATCATCGGCTACCTCGTGGCCGGTATCGCCATCGGCCCCTGGGGCCTGGGCCTCGTGTCCAGCGTGGAAGACGTGCTGCATTTCGCCGAGTTCGGCGTGGTGCTGATGCTCTTCCTCGTGGGCCTCGAACTCGAGCCCAAGCGCCTGTGGAGCCTGCGCCGCCCGATCTTCGGCTGGGGCTCGGCGCAGGTGCTCAGCTGCGCGGCGGTGCTGTTCGCCGTCGGCTGGGCCGTGGGCGCGCCATGGCGCGTGGCACTGGTGGCCGCCCTCGGGCTGGCGCTGTCGTCCACCGCGATCGCGCTGCAGGTGTTCGGCGAACGCAACCTGCTGAAGACGCCCAGCGGCCAGGCCGGCTTCTCGATCCTGCTGTTCCAGGACGTGGCGGCGATCCCGATCCTTGCGCTGCTGCCGCTGCTGGCCGGCGCCACGGCGGCCGAGCAGGCCGTGAGCGGTCTGGACCGCGCGCTCGAGGCGCTGAAGATCGTCGGCGTGATCGCCGGCATCATCCTCGGCGGCCGGCTGCTGCTGCGCCCCATCCTGCGCTGGATCGCGCGCAGCGACACGCCCGAGATCTTCACCGCCGCCGCGCTGCTGCTGGTGGTGGCCATCGCGGCGCTGATGCAGTTCGTCGGCCTGTCGATGGCGCTGGGCGCCTTCCTTGCCGGCGTGCTGCTGGCCGAAAGCGAATACCGGCGCGAGCTCGAGACCGACATCGAGCCCTTCAAGGGCCTGCTGCTCGGGCTGTTCTTCATCGCGGTGGGCATGTCGATCAACTTCGGCGTGCTGCTGGCGAACCCGGGGGTCATGGCCTTGCTGGTGGTGAGCTTCCTGGTCATCAAGCTGGGGGTGATCTACGCGCTGGCCAAGGCCATGGGCCTGGCCTACCAGGAGCGGCCCGTGTTCACGCTGCTGCTGGCGCAGGGCGGCGAGTTCGCCTTCGTGGTGTTCCAGGCCGCCGGGCCCGACGTGCTGCCGCCGCAGACCACCTCGCTGCTGATCGGCGCGGTGGCGCTGTCGATGCTGCTGTCGCCGCTGCTGCTGGTGCTGCTCGACAAGTTCGTGCTGCCGCGCTACAGCCACGCGGGCGGTCCGCAGCTGGAGGAAATCTCGGAACAGCAGGACGCCAAGGTGCTGATCTGCGGCTTCGGGCGCTACGGCCAGATCGTCGGGCGCCTGCTGATGTCGCAGGGCCTGCGCGTGACGGTGCTCGACCACGACGCCGACACCGTCGAGGGCCTGCGCCAGTTCGGCTTCCGGGTGTTCTACGGCGACGCCACGCGGCTGGACCTGCTGCGCACCGCGGGCGCCGGCACGGCGCGCGCCATCGTGGTGGCGGTGGACGACATCGAGCAGTCGCTGGACATCGTCGACCTGGTGCGCGAGAACTTTCCGCAGGCGCGCATCATTGCGCGCGCACGCAACGTGACCCACCTGTTCCAGCTGCGCGACCGCGGTGTGCAGGACATCGAGCGCGAGGTGTTCGAGTCGTCGCTGCGCAGCGCGCGCTCGGCGCTGGAGGCGCTGGGCTGGCCGGCGGCCGAGGCGCGCGAGGCCTCGATGCGCTTCCGCCAGCGAAACCTCAAGCTCAGCGACGAGATCTACCCGCACTACAAGGACCGCGCCAAGCTGATCGCCGCCAACAAGGCGGGCCGCCAGCAGTTCGAGGAACAGATGGCGCGCGAGCGCGAGGAGCGCAAGCTGCGCTCGGGCCAGGACTGGGACCGGCTCGGCGAAGACGAACCAGCGGGCGACGCGAAGGCGTCCTGAGGCCCCAGGTCAGACCGGCACGGTCAGGTACACGCCCTCGCGGCCGATCACTGGTGCGCGGGTCGGCATGAAGATCGTGCAGCCGTCGCAGGGCGAGCGGATCTCGCGCCCAGCCTGCACCGCGATCAGCTCACCCTGGTCGAAGGTCTCGAAGCCGAGCACGGGCCGCACGAAGGCGAAGTCGTCCGACGTGACCATGTGGACCTCGAGCAGCCGGAAGCGGCGCGCGGCCACCGGCACGCGCGGCACCGGGTCGACGAGCCCGAGGTGCGCCAAAAAGCGCAGCGACACGTCGGTGGCCAGGTCGGCCGCCGACTGCGCGAAATGCTGGCCGCACTCGACCACCACCGCGCCGCCGTCGATGCCCGGCTCGCCGTGGCGGCCGTAGGCCGTGACGCCCGTGCCGGGCGCGGCGCCCACGGGCATCACGAGGTGCACCGCCGGGCCGCCGACGGCCTGCGCCAGGCCTGCATTGCGCTCGAACTCCGGGTAGACCCAGAAGGGCTGCACGGGGGCGCGCGTGGAATGGATGTCCAGCACGTAGTCGGCCGCGTCGAGCACGGGCCGCAGCTCGCGCGCGCGGCGCAGCTCGGGGCTGTGTTCGGTGCCGTCGAGCAGCTCAGGCGACCAGATGCGGTTCAGGTTGTGCACCAGCTGGCGGTTCTCGTAGGGCCGGTCGATGTCGAAGGCCTCGTAGGCCTCGACGTTCGCGAAGCTCACGGTGAGCGTGCCGATCTTCGGGCGCACGCCGGTGTCGAGCAGGTGCGTGGCCGCGACCATGCCGCAGATCTCGTTGCCGTGCGTGAGCGCGTTGACGAGCACGTGCGGGCCCGGCTTGCCGGACGCGAAGCGGTGCACGTAGTCGATGCCGGTGTTGCCCTGGCGGTAGGCCGAGAGGTCGCGCGGCAGCACCTCCAGCGGTGCGGTGTCGGGTGCGAAGGTCGGCAGTGTCTGCGTCATGGAACCGGCCACCCGTTCACTCGCCGCGGATGCCGGCGCGCTTGACCATCTCGCCGTACAGCGCGAGCCGCTCCGACATCATGGCCGTGAACTGCGCGGGCGACTGCGCCTCGGGCGCGAGCGAGCCGCGCGCCAGCAGTGCCTCGACCATCGTCGGCTGCTCGGCCACCGTGCGCACCGCCTTGTGCAGCGCGGCGATGACCTCGGGCGGCGTCTTCGCGGGCGCGGCCAGGCCGATCCACGAGGTGGTGTTCAGCACCGGATAGCCCAGTTCGGTGAAGGTCGGCACGTCGGGCAGCGCCGCGACGCGCGTGGGCGAGGCCACGGCCAGCGCGCGCAGCTTGCCGGCCTGGATGTGCGGCAGGAAGGGCGCGAGGTTGTCCAGGCCGAACTGCACTTCGTTCGAGATCAGCGCGGTCACCAGCGGGCCGCCGCCGCGGTAGGGCACGTGCGTGGCGTTGAGCTGCAGCTGCGACTTCATCAGCTCCACGTTGAGCTGGCCCATGCTGCCCGGCCCGGCGCTGCAGAAGTTGAGTTCGCCCGGGCGCGACTTCACCAGCGCCACGAACTCCTTGAAGGTCTTGGCGGGCACGGCCGGGTTCACCAGCAGCACGTTGATGGAGCGCGCGAGCTGGCTGATCGACAGGAAATCCTTGATCGGGTCGTAGCCCGGGTTGGCCTGCGTCAGCGGGTTGGCCAGGTGCGAGCTCTGCGACGACACCACAAGCGTGTAGCCGTCGGGCTTGGCGCGCGCCACCTGGGCGCTGGCGATGGAGCCGCCGGCGCCGGCGCGGTTGTCGATGACCACCGGCGTGCCCAACGCCTTCGACAGCGGCTCGGCGTACAGCCGCGCGATCAGGTCGACCGAACCGCCGGCCGGGAACGGCACCACCAGCGTGACCGGGCGGGCCGGAAAGGCCTGGGCGCGCGCGGACAGGGGCAGCAGCGCCGCCGTCAGGCCGGCGCCGAGGATCTCGCGCCGACGCAGGGCGGGCACGGCGGGGGTGGTGG
>NZ_JBWKXQ010000083.1:0-24672 GCF_059423125.1 Variovorax sp. GW531-E2
CGGTGGTCGCCGGCCTGCTGTACCTGCTGGTCGAGCTGGCCGCCAAGCGCATCTGGTGGCGCGGGCTCTGAGCCCCTTCCTTTTCTCTTTCGCCTTTTCCAAAGATTTCAACTCAGGAGACATCCCCATGGCCAAACTGCGTCACATCGCCCTTGCCGTTCCCGATCCCCAGAAGGCGGCCAAGTTCTACAGCGAGGTCTTCGACCTCACCATCGTCGAGCCCACGCACTCGCCCATCGCCGACGGCGTGTACCTCACGGACGGCACCATCTGCCTGGCGCTGCTGAACTACAAGACCGACGAGGCCGCAGGCCTTGAGAAGGGCAAGGACTGGATCGGCACGCACCACTTCGGCTTCTGGGTCGACGACCTCGATGCACAGCGCAAGGCCATCGAAGACCACGGCGGCACCTTCTTCATGGACCTGCCGCACGACAAGAAGAGCCTGTACTACGAGATGAAATTCCGCGACCTCGACGGCGTGGTCTTCGACATCTCCGAAGGCGGCTGGGTGGGGGCCCGCAAGTGAAGCCTGGGACCGTGGCCACCGGCGAGGCGACGGTGCGCGTCCCCGGTGCCATCGACACAGCGATCGGCGTCAGCCGCGTCGCCAAGACCTTCGACGCGCGCCACAGCGTGCGCGCGCTGGAGCAGGTCGACTTCACGGTGCAGCGCGGCGAGTTCGTCTCGATCCTGGGGCCGAGCGGCTGCGGCAAGAGCACCCTGCTGCGCATCGTGGCCGGGCTGATCCAGCCCGATGCCGGCGGCGAGGTGCGCGTGCTCGACCACCTGCAGACGCGAATGTCCGACGACGTGGGCGTGGTGTTCCAGACCCACAACATGCTGCCGTGGGAGACCGTGGAAGCCAACATCCGCCTCGCGGCCGAGGTGCGCAAGCTGCCGAAGAAGGACATCGACGAACGCGTGGAAGCGCTGCTGCCGATCCTCA
Source organism: Variovorax sp. GW531-E2 (assembly GCF_059423125.1). NCBI lineage: Bacteria > Pseudomonadati > Pseudomonadota > Betaproteobacteria > Burkholderiales > Comamonadaceae > Variovorax > Variovorax sp. GW531-E2. The sequence continues at coordinate 950 of NZ_JBWKXQ010000083.1, forward strand.
AGCTGGAGAAGTTCCGCCGCAACTACCCGCACGAACTCTCGGGCGGCATGCGCCAGCGCGCGGCGCTGGGGCAGATCCTCGTGATGCGGCCCCAGGTGCTGCTGCTCGATGAGCCCTTCGGCGCGCTCGACGCACTCACGCGCGACCAGCTCAACGTCGAGCTGCTGCGCCTGTGGCAGGAGATGCGCCAGACGGTGATCCTCATCACCCACAGCATCTCGGAAGCCGTCTTTCTCTCGGACCGCGTGCTCGTGATGTCCGAGCGGCCGGGGCGCATCGTCGAGGACATCCGCATCGACCTGCCGCGCCCGCGCGACCCGCGCACCACCAAGGAAGCGGCCGCCTTCGGCCACTACGTGGTGCAGCTGGGCCACCTGATGGGCGTCGACTGACGCCGCCCGTCGCCCCCTCTTCGTTCTTCTTCCGGAGCTCTCTGCCTTGAACCTCTCGAAATTCCACGGCGTCGTGCCCGCCATGGCCACGCCTTTCACCGCCGACCACCGGCTCGACGAAGCCCGCGTCGGCGAGCTGATCGACAGCTACATCCGCGCCGGCGTGCACGGCATTTCCGTCGCCGGCAGCCAGGGCGAGTTCTTTGCCCTGGAGCGCGACGAGCACATCCGCCTGCTGGAGCTGTCGATGCGCGCCATCGACGGCCGCGTGCCCTTGTATGCCGGCACCGGCGGCGCCACCACGCGCGACGCCATCGCGCTCACGCAGGCCGCCGAAGCCCTGGGCGCCGACCTCGCGCTGGTGATCACGCCGTACTTCGTGCAGCCCACGCAGGACGAGCTGGTGGCCCACTACACCGCCGTGGCGCGCGCGACGAAGCTGCCGGTGATGCTCTACAACAACCCGCCGCGCACCAGCGTCAACGTGCTGCCCGCCACGCTCGCTCGCTGCATGCAGGCGGCCGACAACATCGTGGGCATGAAGGACTCGGGCGGCGACCTCACGCAGTCCATCGAGTACCTGCTGACCGCGCCGCGCCCCGCGCTGCTGTTCTCGGGCCGCGACACCATCGCGCTGTCGATGATGTTCCACGGCGCGCAAGGCACCATCTCGCCCGCCGCCAACGTGTTCCCCGAGCTCATGGTGCGCATGTACGACGCGCTGCGCGCCGGCCGCCACGACGAGGCGCTGCGCGTGTCGAACATCTTCGCGCCGCTGCGCGCGGCTTGGGCCTGGGGCTCGTTCCCGGTCGTCATCAAGGAAGCGATGACGCTCGCGGGCCGCAGCGCCGGGCCGACGCGCCCACCCGTCGCAGCGCTGCCGGAGAAGGTGCGCGCCGACCTGCGGGCCGTGGTCGAGCGCATCGGCGCCAGCGCGTAACCCGCCATGCCGCCGAACCCCGCAGCCGGCGACGGCGAGCGCCGCTACAACGCGCGCCTGGCCGTCCCGCACTACCAGGACATCTTCGACGGCTGGGCACGCGCGTCCGCCGCGGTGCGCGAGCGCGCGCGCGCGCGGCTCGACATCGCCTACGGGCCGCTTGCGGCTGAGCGCCTGGACCTGTTCCTGCCCGAGGGCCACCCGCGCGGCACGCTGATGTACATCCACGGCGGCTACTGGCGCTCGCTCGACAAGTCGGACGCCTCACTGGTCGCGCCGCCTTTCACCGCGGCTGGCTACGCGGTCGCGGTCGTCAACTACGCGCTGTGCCCGGCGGTGGACGTGGAGACCATCGTCGCGCAGGTTCGCCGTGCGGCCGCATGGCTCGCGTCGCACCACGCGCAATGGGATGCCCCGCCGGCACGCCTGTTCGCCTGCGGGCATTCGGCCGGCGGGCACCTGGCGGCGATGCTGCTGGCCACCGAGCCGGTGGTGGCGGCCGCGATCTGCATCAGCGCGCTGTACGACCTGCGCCCGCTGCTCGACGTGCCGTCGGTGATGGACGCCACGCGCTTCACGCCGCGCAGCGCGGCGGCGCTGAGTCCGGCGCTGTGGCGTCCCCTGACCGGTACGCGACTGCTCACCGCCCTGGGCGGCAACGAGAATCCTGGCTTCCGCGAACAATGCGACACCATCCGCCTGCACTGGCGCGACGTTCATGCGGGCCACATCGAGTGCCCGGGTCATGATCATTTTTCGATCCTCGACGAACTGACGCGCGCCGACGGCGCGATCGCGACAGCGACCTTGCGGCTGATGCAGTCCTTCGACCTTCCACGTTCCCCATGATTCCAGACAGCGCCCTCGACACCCTCTTTCGCCAGGCCCGCTCCCACAACGGCTGGCTGCCCCGCCCAGTCAGCGAGGCGCAGCTGCGCCAGATCCACGAGCTCGTGAAGTGGGGTCCGACCTCGGCCAACTGCTCGCCGATGCGCGTGGTCTTCGTGCGCACCGACGAAGGCCGCGAACGCCTGCGGCCGCTGCTCTCGCCCGGCAACGTCGACAAGACGATGACGGCGCCTGTCACCGCGATCCTCGGTTTCGACACGGCCTTCTATCGCGAACTGCCACGGCTCTTTCCGCACCGGCCGTCGATGCAGGACGACTTCACGGGGCCCGACAAGGAGGCGCACGCGATGCGCACGGCCTTCCGCAACGCGAGCCTGCAGGCGGCCTACTTCATGCTCGCGGCCCGCGCCATCGGGCTGGACTGCGGACCGATGTCGGGCTTCGACGCGGACGGCATGGACGCCGCCTTCTGGCACGGCACCTCGGTGCGCACCAACTTCCTGTGCAACCTCGGCCACGGCGACCCCGCCAAGCTGTTCGAGCGCCACCCGAGGCTCGCGTTCGAAGAAGCCTGCCGCTTCGCCTGAGGGTCGCACGATGCTTGTCGATGCGACGTTGATCGCCGCCGCCTTCGTGGCGGGCACCCTGAACGCGGTGGCCGGGGGCGGCAGCTTCCTGACGCTGCCGGCCCTGGTGTTCGCCGGCGTGCCAGCCGTCAGCGCCAACGCCACGGGCACGCTCGCGCTTCTGCCCGGCTACCTGTCGGCGGCCTGGGGCTTGCGCGGCGACACCCAACCGCCGCCCGGGCTGTCCATGCGGACGCTCGTGGTGCTTTCGCTGATCGGCGGCAGTACCGGCGCGCTGCTGCTCCTGCTGACGCCCGATGCCACCTTCCGCCGCGTCGTGCCCTGGCTGCTGCTGCTCGCCACCTTGCTGTTCGTGCTGGCACCGCGCCTCACGGCGTCTCGACAGTCGGGCGCGCACCGGCCGGCGGTCGCGATGGTCTCGGTGCTCGCCGTCACGGTCTACGGCGGCTACTTCAACGGCGGGCTGGGCATCCTGCTGCTGGCACTGTTCGGCTTGCTCGGCCAGACCCGCCTGCTGGCGGCCAACGGGCTCAAGAACCAGGTGTCGGCGCTGCTCACGCTGATCGCGGTCGCCCTCTATGCCTGGGGCGGCCTGATCGCCTGGCGCGAGGCCGCGATCATGGCGGGCGCCGCGCTGCTCGGCGGCTACCTCGGCGCCCGGGGCGCGCGGCGCCTGCCGCCGGCCTGGCTGCGCGCGGGCATCGTCGCCACGGGGCTGACGATGAGCTTGCTGTTCTTCCTGCGCTAGGGGCCTATGACTTCAGGCGGGCTTGCGTGCCCGCCCGCCGAAGATCGCCGTGCCGACCCGCACCATCGTGCTGCCGGCGCTGACCGCCGCCTCGAGGTCGCCGCTCATGCCCAGCGACAGCGTGTCCAACGCGATGCCCGCCGCGCGGATCGATTCGAACACCGCGTGCGCGCGCAGGCACAGTTCGCGCTGCGCCGCGAAATCGGGCGCGGGTTCGGGGATCGCCATAAGCCCGCGCAGCGTCAGTTGTGGCAAGGCCGCCACAGCGCGCGCGAGCGCCAAGGCTTCTTCCGGCGGCACGCCGGACTTGTTCACGCCGCCGTCCACGTTGACCTGCAGGCACACCTGCAGCGGCGGCAGATGGGCCGGGCGCTGGGCCGACAGGCGCTCGGCGATCTTCAGGCGGTCGATGCTGTGGACCCAGTCGAACTGCTCGGCCACGGGCCGCGTCTTGTTGCTCTGCAGAGGGCCGATGCAGTGCCATTCGAGCCCCGCGCGCAGGTCGGCCAGCGCGGCGATCTTGTCCAGGCCCTCCTGCACGTAGTTCTCGCCGAAGGCCGCCTGGCCGGCCGCGTGCGCCTCGCGCACCGCCTCCGGCCCGAAGGTCTTGGACACCGCCAGCAGGCGCACCGCCGCCGGGTCGCGCCCGGCCTGCGCACAGGCCCGGTCGATCCGGGCCCTTACTTGCTGGAGATCGTCGCCAATCATCGTCATAATCTTCCGAATTCGTATCAAAACGTCACTAAAGCCTGCCTGAGGAGCCCCGTGGACATCACCCAACTGCTGGCGTTCAGCGTCAAGAACAAAGCCTCCGACCTGCATCTGTCGGCCGGCCTGCCGCCGATGATCCGCGTGAACGGCGACGTGCGCCGCATCAACGTCGATGCGCTGGACCACAAGGCCGTGCATGCCATGGTGTACGACATCATGAGCGACACGCACCGCAAGCACTACGAAGAGTTCCTGGAGGTCGACTTCTCGTTCGAGATCGACGGCCTCGCGCGCTTCCGTGTGAACGCCTTCAACCAGGCGCGCGGCGCGGCCGCGGTGTTCCGGACCATTCCCTCGAAGATCCTCACGCTCGAGCAGCTCAACGCGCCGAAGATTTTCGGCGAACTCGCGCTCAAGCCGCGCGGGCTGGTGCTGGTGACGGGCCCCACGGGCTCGGGCAAGTCGACCACGTTGGCGGCGATGGTCAACTACCTCAACGAGAACGAGTACGGCCACATCCTCACGGTGGAAGACCCGATCGAGTTCGTGCACGAATCCAAGAAGTGCCTGATCAACCAGCGCGAAGTAGGGCCCATGACGCTGTCGTTCGCCAACGCGCTGCGCTCCGCCCTGCGCGAAGACCCGGACGCGATCCTGGTGGGCGAGTTGCGCGACCTCGAAACCATTCGCCTCGCGATGACCGCGGCCGAAACGGGCCACCTGGTGTTCGGCACGCTGCACACCTCGTCGGCCGCCAAGACCATCGACCGGATCATCGACGTGTTCCCGGGCGAAGAAAAAGAAATGATCCGCGCGATGCTGTCCGAATCTTTGCAGGCCGTGATCTCGCAGACGCTGTGCAAGACCAAGGACGGCCAGGGCCGCGTAGCGGCGCACGAGATCATGCTGGGCACGCCGGCCATCCGCAACCTGATCCGCGAGGCCAAGGTCGCGCAGATGTACTCCACCATCCAGACCGGCCAGGGCTCGGGCATGCAGACGCTCGACCAGAACCTGACGGAGCTGGTGCGCCGCAATACGATCTCTGCCGCCGAAGCGCGCGGCAAAGCGAAGATTCCCGAGAATTTCCCCGGCTGATCCCTACAGTCCTTCGGAGCACAGACATCATGGAACGCGATCAAGCCAGCCAGTTCATCAACGACCTGCTCAAGCTCATGGTGAGCCGCAACGGCAGCGACCTGTTCATCACCGCCGACTTCCCGCCGGCCATCAAGGTCGACGGCAAGGTCACCAAGGTGTCGCAGCAGGCGCTGGGCGCGCAGCACACGCTGGCGCTCACGCGCTCGATCATGAACGACCGCCAGACGGCCGAGTTCGAGCGCACCAAGGAGTGCAACTTCGCGATCTCGCCGACGGGCATCGGGCGCTTTCGCGTCAACGCGTTCGTGCAGCAGGGCAAGGTCGGCATGGTGCTGCGGACCATTCCCGCCAAGCTGCCGACCATCGACGGGCTGGGCATGCCGCAGGTGCTCAAGGACGTGGCGATGACCAAGCGCGGCCTCACCATCCTGGTGGGCGCCACGGGCTCGGGCAAGTCGACCACGCTGGCCGCGATGATCGACTGGCGCAACGAGAACTCCTACGGCCACATCGTCACGGTGGAAGACCCGGTCGAGTTCGTGCATCCGCACAAGAACTGCGTGGTGACGCAGCGCGAAGTGGGCATCGACACCGACAGCTGGGAAGCCGCGCTGAAGAACACGCTGCGCCAGGCGCCCGACGTGATCCTCATGGGCGAAATCCGCGACCGCGAAACCATGGAGCACGCCGTGGCCTTCGCCGAAACCGGCCACCTGTGCATGGCCACGCTGCACGCCAACAGCGCCAACCAGGCCCTGGACCGCATCATCAACTTCTTCCCCGAAGAGCGCCGCGCGCAGCTCCTGATGGACCTGTCGCTGAACCTGCGCTCGCTGGTCTCGCAGCGGCTGGTGCCCACCGAAGACGGCCAGGGCCGCGTGGCCGCCGTCGAGATCCTGCTGAACACGCCGCTGATCTCCGACCTGATCTTCAAGGGCGAGGTGGGCGAGATCAAGGAGATCATGAAGAAGAGCCGCAACCTGGGCATGCAGACCTTCGACCAGGCGCTGTTCGACCTGTTCGAGGGCAACGCGATCAACTTCGAAGAAGCGATCCGCAACGCCGACTCGGCCAACGACCTGCGCCTGCAGATCAAGCTCAACAGCCAGCGCGCGCGCAGCACCGACCTGGCGGCCGGCACCGAGCACTTCGCGATCGTCTGAGGCCGCGCCGGCCGGCGCACCGCGGGGCGCGCCGGCCTTGTTTCTTTCTTTGGCTTTAAGCTGTCGGCCATGAGCAGCATCAACCCCCGCACCTACGAATCCGTTCCCGCCCAGACGGTGGCCTTTCTCGGCCTCGGCGTCATGGGCGGGCCCATGGCCGGGCACCTGGCCAAGGCCGGCCACGCGGTCACGGTCTACAACCGCACGCCCGCCAAGTCGCAGGCCTGGGTCGCCGAGTTCGGCGCGCCCGGCCGCCATGCCCCGACCCCGCGCGAAGCAGCGGCCGGCGCCGACATCGTGTTCTGCTGCGTCGGCAACGACGACGACCTGCGCTCGGTGGTACTGGGCGACGACGGTGCCCTCGCTGGCATGAAGCCCGGCGCCGTGCTCGTGGACCACACCACGGCCTCGGCCGACGTGGCGCGCGAGCTGTCGAAGGCGGCGCAGGCGCGCGGCCTGCACTTCATCGACGCGCCCGTGTCGGGCGGCCAGGCGGGCGCGCAGAACGGCGCACTCACCGTCATGTGCGGCGGCGACGCAGCCGTGTTCGAGCGCATCAAGCCGGTGGCGATGGCCTTCTCGCGTGCGGTCACCTTGCTGGGCGAGAGCGGCGCGGGCCAGCTCGCGAAGATGGTGAACCAGATCGCCATCGCGGGGCTGGTGCAGGGCCTGTCGGAAGCCATCGCCTTCGGCCAGTGCGCCGGCCTGGACATGGAAGCCGTGCTCGGCGTCATCGGCAAGGGCGCGGCCCAGAGCTGGCAGATGGACAACCGCGGCAAGACCATGATCGAGGGCAAGTTCGACTTCGGCTTTGCCGTCGACTGGATGCGCAAGGACCTGGGCCTGGTGCTCGACGAAGCCAAGCGCAACGGCGCGCGCGTGCCGGTGACGGCGCTGGTCGACCAGTTCTATGCCGACGTGCAGCAGGCCGGCGGCAGGCGATGGGACACCTCCAGCCTCATCATCCGGCTCAAATGAAAAAAGCCCGCGAAAGCGGGCTTTTTGGTTTCAGCGGACCGGCGAGGTCGTCGCACCGCCGGCCGGCGCGGGCAGTGGCTCCATCGGCGGCAGCGGCACGCGCGAACCCGAGGAGGAAGCACCCGGCGTCGATGGCGTCGCGTTGCTCACCGGTGCGGGGCCCGTGCCGCCGCGCTGAGCGGCGGACTGGTTGGCCGCCTGGCTCGCGGCGAGGTCGGCCTCGCTCACCACCTCGACCACGCGCACGACCTTCGCCACGCCCGTCACGCCGCGCGTGATCTCGGTGGCGCGGTCGGTCTCGCGGCGCGTGGCGATGCCCATCAGGTAGACCGTGCTGCGCTCGGTCACGACCTTGAAGGAGTTGGCGAAGATGTCCTTGGCGTCGAGCAGCGAGGCCTTCACCTTGCCGGTGATGTACAGGTCGTTCGAGCGATCCTGGAAGGTGCTCGGGGCGCCGATGGTGAGTTCGTTCACCACCGAGCGCACGTTGACCACGCGGCTCACCTCGTCCTCGACGCGGCGGCGGTCGGCGTCGTTGCCGACGGCGCCGGTCAGCAGCACCTGGCGGTTGAAGCTGGTGACGCTCACGTACATGTTGTCGTTGGCGATGTCGCGCACGCGGGCCGCGGCGCGCAGCTCGATGCCCTGGTCGTCGAGCTGGGCGCCCGAGCTGCGGCGGTCGGTCGCCACCATGCCCACGCCCACCACCGCGGCGCCGCCCACGACGAGCGGCACGCAGGCGGACAGTCCGGCCACCAGGGCGGCGCCCAGGGTGAGCGCCAGGGCGAAACGTTGGGTCGAGGCCTTGGTCAGGGTCGTCATGGTCATGAGGAAACTTCCTGTTCTCCGAGTAACTGGGCATCCACGCCGTCGCACAGGCAATGCAGCGCGAGCAGGTGGATTTCGTGAATGCGCGCCGCACGCTCGTGCGGCACGCTGATCTGTACATCGGTTTCGCGCAGCGCGCGGCCGATGGCGCCGCCGGTGCCGCCGACGCCGGGCGCCGCGGTGGCCAGCCCCGTGGCGGCGTTGCCGAGCAGCGCCACCACCGTCATGTCGCGCTCATGCGCGGAAAGCACGGCGGCCAGCACCGCGGACGACTGCCCGCTGGCGCTGAGCACCAGCAGCACGTCGCCGGCCTGGCCGAGCGCGCGCACCTGGCGCGCGAAGCGGTCAGCATCGGCGGCCTGCGGGCTGTCGGCCGCCGGGTCGGTGGTGTCGCCGGGCAGCGCGATGGCGCCCAGCTCGGGCCGCTCGCGTTCGAAGCGGCCCACGAAGTTCGACGCGAACTGCGCGGCCAGCAGGCCCGACACGCCGGCCCCGCAGGCCAGCACCTTGCCGCCGCTGGTCACGCAGGCCAGCAGGGCCTGCATCGCTTGAGAGATGGGTTTGCTGAGGACCGGGCCGGTCTGGTATTTGAGGTCGGCACTGTCGATGAAGTGCTGCTGAATCCGTTGCTCGAGCATGGGGCGCGATGATAACTGGGGGTCGTGAAACAAGAAGTTTGAGTGGTGGAGCCTTCAGCAAGGCTTCAGTTCCCTGGCGGGTGCGTCAGCCGGCGTCGAAGGCGGCTTTCAGCCAGGTGATTTTCTCCTCGATCAGCACCACGTCGAAACGGCACGGCGGCAGCGACCGCAACCGGCCCAGATAGTGCCGCGCGGCCAGCACGATGCGCCGCTGCTTGCCCGCCGTGATGCTGCCGCCCGCGCCGCCGTGCGAGCCCGCGCTGCGCTGTCGCACCTCGACGAACACCAGGGTGCCGTCGCGCGGATCGCGCATGATCAGGTCGACCTCGCCGCCGCCGCGCCCCGGCGTCCGATAATTGCGCGCGACCGGCACGAGGCCGGCCTGGCGCAGGTGGTCGAGCGCGGCGTCTTCCGCCGCATCGCCGCGATGCTTCGTCGTCGTGGTGCTTGTCGTCATGGCTCCCTGCCCTGTTTTCTTGTTTTCGCTGCCCTACGGAGAAACCTCTTGGCTTCACTCGCCCCTGCTTCCTTCGGCGCGGCCCTGCCGGCCGCGCTCGACGCCGCGGGCGCGCAGCATTATCCGCAGGGCACGCTGTATGTCGTCGCCACGCCGATCGGCAACCTGGCCGACATCACGCTGCGCGCGCTGCATGTGCTGCAGCTGGTGGACGCCGTGGCCTGCGAGGACACGCGCCACACGCAGAGCCTGCTGCGCGCCTACGGCATCGACCGCCCCGGCGCGCAATTGCTCGCGGTGCATCAGCACAACGAGGCCGAGGCCGCGCAGGCCGTGGTCGCGCGGCTCGCGCAGGGCGAGCGCATCGCCTACGTGAGCGACGCCGGCACGCCCGGCGTGAGCGACCCCGGCGCGCGCCTGGCGGCCGCCGTGCGCGCGGCCGGCCAGCGCGTGCTGCCGCTGCCGGGCGCCAGCAGCGTCGTCACGCTCGTGAGCGCAGCCGGGCTCGTGGCCGACGGCGGCGAGAGCAGCCACGCGCACAACAGCAGCGCCTTCGTGTTCGCGGGCTTCCTGCCGAGCAAGGCCGGCGAGCGCGACACCGCCGTGCAGGCCCTCGCGCAGGAGCCGCGCGCCGTGGTGCTGCTGGAAGCGCCGCACCGCATCGACAGCCTGGCCCGCGCGCTGGCCGTGCTGGGCGAGCGCCGCATCACCGTGGGCCGCGAGCTCACCAAGCAGTTCGAAGAGATCGCCACCGTGGCCGCCAGCGCGCTGCCCGACTGGTTCGGCGCCGACCGCGACCGCACGCGTGGCGAGTTCGCATTGGTGCTGCACCCCGTGGCGGTGAGCGGCGACGGCGGTGCAGAAGGCGAGCGCGTGCTGCGCCTGCTGCTGGCGGAACTGCCGGTGAAGACGGCCGTGAAGCTGGCCGCCGAAATCAGCGGTGCGCCGCGCAACACGTTGTACGAGCTGGCGCTGCGCATCCGCAACGAAGCCGGCGACGATGACGGCGCGTAGCCCTCAACCGTCCAGCTCGGCGTAGCGCCGAAAGATCCCGTCCTCGTTGAACGCGATGCGGCGCGGGCTCTGCAGATAGTCGTGCACGCGCTGGCGCCGCCGGATGTTGGCGTGCAGCTTCACGACAGCGGGCGTATCGGCCAGCGCCCGCGCAGCGGCTTTCGGAAAGGCGTACTGCAACCCATCCACCAACTGGAACAGCGACAGGTCGGCATAGGTCAACACGTCGCCGACCAAGTGCAGGTCGCCGGAAGGGTTGCGCTGCAGCACCTGCTCGAACCAGTTCAGGAATTTCGGAATGCGCGCTTCGCGGAAGGCACGCGCACGCTGAAGGGCCGCGTCGCGCTGGTCTTCGTAGTAGTCGCCGGTCGAGATCGGGTGGTGGGTGTCGTGCGCCTCGGCCACCGCGTCGGCGATGGTGAGCTGCAGCTGGTGGGTCCACAGCCCGTCGGATTCGCCGATGCCGGCCAGCCCGAGCTTGGGGCCGAGGTACAGCAGGATCGCGGCGGTCTGGCCGACCACGATGTCGCCGTCGACGAGGAACGGCGGTGCGAACGCGGCGCGCGGGTTGCTGGGGTCGCCGAGCCGGCGGCCCAGCGCGGACTCGCCGCCGCCTTGCGAGGCGGGCAGCCGCGCGACATCGACGTAGTCGGCGCCCGCTGCTTCGAGTGCGAGCCGCACGAACTCGCCACGGCCCTGGATCGTGGGCCAGTAATGAAGTTGGTATGCCATGCGGCCATGGTGTCAGGGCCGACGGGGCGCTGCAACCGATGACCGGCTGCGAGGGAGCTCAGATCAGGCGGCGAAGGCGCGCGGCTGGCTCACCAGAACTTCCACCACGGGCGCGGCGGCTGGCGCAGGGCCAGGGGGCGGGTGTCCAGGTCGGCGCTCTGGCTCGGCGGAATCGAATCGCCGAAGCGGCGGCGCATCTCGGCCTCCAGGGCATGTGCGATGCCGCGGGCCTGTTTCTCGCCGCGCAGCGCGCGCCGACGCCATTCGGCGGCGTGTGCTGCGAGGCTGGTTTCGTCCAGTTCGGAGAGCTCCATCATGCGGGGAATTTTTACATGCGTGCGTCCGGGTGACAGGGTGCAACGGCGTGTCACGGCCCGGTCGCGCGGATCTCCGGATCGGCCTTGTCTTGCAAGGCCGCGCCGGGTCGGGGAAGAAGTGAAAAAACCGGAAGCCCTTGCGGAATTTCCGGTCTTGAAGGTGGTCCCGCCGCCAGGAATCGAACCTGGATCTCAGCCTTCGGAGGGCCGAATTCTATCCGTTGAAATACAGCGAGAGGGGTGCTCCGGAATGCACCGGAGCCACACATTATGGCCTATCAGGCCGCGGTGGTTTCCGCGTCGTGCGCCGTCGGGACGCCACCGGCCGGCGTGCGCGAGAAACCGAGCCCGGCCAGGTAGACGCGGAAGGTGCGCCGGCCGGTCGACACGAGGTCGAAGGCCGTGGGGTCGAGCAGCCAGTTCTGGATCAGCCCGCCCATCAGGGCGTGCATGCCCTGCGCCGCGACCGCGCCCGGCAACGGCAGCCGGATGCGGGCGCGCCGCGCGGCCAGCCGCAGGGCCTTCTCGAAATCGACCACGCAGGCGTTGCGCGCGTCCAGGTGGCGCTGCTGCACCGAAGCCATGTCGTGCGTGTACTCGACCTTGTGGGTCGCGATGTCGAACACGCGCCGCACCTGCGGGTCGGCGACCATGAGCGTCAGCGCGTGGATCAGGCCTTCCTCGATCTCGACCAGCGGGTCATCGCCGGGGATGTCGCTCTTGGGCGGCGTCTCCAGCGGCAGGATCACGCGCTCCATCATGGCGTTGAACAGATCGGCCTTGTCCTTGAAGTGCCAGTAGATGGCGCCCCGGGTCGCGCCGGCCTGCTGCGCGATCTGCTGCAGCGTGGTCTGCGAAACACCTTGCGCCTGAAACAGCAACTCCGCGGCATCGAGCAATCGATTCCGCGTCGCCAGTGCTTCTTCCTTCGTACGACGTGCCACCAAGTCTCCTGATTTGTAAAGCGAACGCCCTTTGCGTATCGTGGGGCCATTGCATGGCTGTCACTATACATCCATGAATGTATGTAAACTAGCGCGCTTCTCGGATGGCCCACCTGCCCGTGCTGGTTTACGGATCTCTCCCGCAAACGCGCCATCTCCCGTCTTCGCATCAAAGGAATCACATGCCTCTTCTGCATGTCTCGCGTCAACCGTCCTTGTCGTTTTCGCCGCGTCTCGCGACCGTGGCCCTCGTCTCCCTCCTGTTCCTGGCCGCCTGCGGCAAGGGCGAGGCCCCGGCCGGTCCGGGCGGCGGTGGCGGTGGCGCCCGTCCGGCGCCTGAAGTCGGCGTGGTGACGGTCAAGCCCACCGACGTGGGCCTCGTGACCGAGCTGCCCGGCCGCCTCGAAGCCTCGCGCATCGCCCAGGTGCGCGCCCGCACGCCGGGCATCCTGCTCAAGCGCGAGTTCCGCGAAGGTAGCGACGTGAAGGCCGGCCAGCTGCTGTTCCGCATCGACCCGGCACCGCTGGTGGCCGCCACGCAGAACGCCCAGGCCGCCCTGGCCCGCGCCGAAGCCAACGCCGTGCAGGCCAAGGCACTGGCCGACCGCTACAAGCCGCTGGTCGAAGCCAACGCCGTGAGCAAGCAGGAATACGCGACCGCCGTGGCCTCCGCCAAGACGGCCGACGCCGACGTGGCCGCCAACCGCGCGCTGCTGCAGACCGCCAAGATCAACCAGGGCTACGCCGACGTCACCTCGCCCATCGCGGGCCGCATCGGCCGCGCGCTGGTCACCGAAGGCGCACTGGTCGGCCAGGGCGACGCCACCGAGCTGGCCGTGGTGCAGCAGATCAACCCGCTGTACGTGAACTTCACGCAGTCGGCCTCCGACGTGCTCAAGCTGCGCCGCGCCGTGGCCGCCGGCCAGTACAAGCGTGCCAGCGGCGAAGAAGCCGCGAGCATCCGCGTGGTGCTCGAAGACGGCACCGACTACGGGCAGGACGGCAAGCTGCTGTTCTCCGACCTCACGGTCGACCCGACCACGGGCCAGGTCACGCTGCGCGCCGAGATCCCGAACCCCAAGGGCGAGCTGCTGCCCGGCCTGTACGTGCGCGTGAAGCTCGAACAGGCCCAGGTGACGAACGCGATCACGGTGCCGCAACAGGCCGTCACGCGCACCCAGCAGGGCGACCACGTGACGGTGGTCAGCGCCGACGGCAAGCTGAGCCAGCGCACCGTGAAGATCAGCGCCGCCAAGGACAACCAGTGGGTGGTGCTCGACGGCCTGAAGGCCGGCGAACAGGTGATGGTCGACGGCTTCCAGCGCCTGCAGATGATGCCGCCCGGCACGCCCGTGAAGGCGGTGCCGTGGCAGAAGCCGACGCCCAACGGCGCGGCTGCACCCGCGGCACCGGCAGCGTCTGCTGCCGCAGCGGCACCCGCCGCCAGCCCGGCTTCGGCCCCGGCTGACAAGAAGTAATCAGGAGCGCCTCGCATGGCCAAATTCTTTATCGACCGACCTATCTTCGCGTGGGTGATCGCACTGTTCATCATCGTGGTGGGCGGCGTCGCGATCACGCAGTTGCCGATCTCGCAGTACCCGCCGGTGGCCCCGCCGGCCATCGTGATCAACGTCGCCTACCCCGGTGCCTCCGCGCAAACGCTCGAGGACAGCGTGCTGTCCGTGATCGAGCGCGAGATGAACGGCTCGCCCGGCCTGATCTACATGGAATCGGTGGCCCAGGCCGACGGCACCGGCGCCATCACCATCAGCTTCGAGGCCGGCACCAACGAAGACCTCGCGCAGGTGGACGTGCAGAACCGACTCTCGCGCGCCACGCCGCGGCTGCCCTCGGCCGTGACGCAGCAGGGCGTGCGCGTGGACAAGTCGCGCAACAACTTCCTGCTGTTCGCGATGCTGTCCTCGGACAACCCCGACTTCGACCCGGTGGCGCTCGGTGACTACGCCGCGCGCAACATCGTGCCGGAACTGCAGCGGATCGACGGCGTGGGCCAGGCCCAGCTGTTCGGCTCCGAGAACGCGATGCGCATCTGGATTGACCCGGCGAAGCTGCAAGGCTTCAACCTGTCGGCCAACGACGTCAATGCCGCAATCCGCGCGCAGAACGCCCAGGTGGCCTCGGGCACGCTCGGCGACCTGCCGAACATCCCCGGCCAGGCGATCTCCGCCACGGTCACGGTGAACGGCCAGCTCAACAGCGTCGAGCAGTTCCAGAACATCGTGCTGCGCGCCAACACCGACGGCTCGACCGTGCGCCTGAAGGACGTGGCGCGCGTCGAACTCGGCGGCCAGAACTACGCCACCTCCGCGCGCCTGAACGGCGTGCCCGCGGTCGGTATCGGCGTGCAGCCCACGCCCACCGGCAACGCGCTGAAGTCGGCCAAGGCCGTACGCGCCAAGATGGCCGAGCTGGAGCGCTACTTCCCCAAGGGCGTGAAGTGGGACATTCCTTATGACAGCTCGCGCTTCGTGCAGATCTCGATCTCCGAAGTGGTGAAGACGCTGTTCGAAGCCATCGCGCTGGTGTTCCTGGTGATGTTCCTGTTCCTGCAGAACTGGCGCTACACGATCATCCCGACGATCGTGGTGCCGATCGCGCTGCTGGGCACCTTCGCCACGCTGCTCGCCTTGGGCTTCTCGATCAACGTGCTCACCATGTTCGGCATGGTGCTGGTGATCGGTATCGTGGTGGACGACGCCATCGTGGTGGTGGAGAACGTCGAGCGCATCATGAGCGAAGAGGGGCTGTCGCCGCTCGACGCCACGCGCAAGGCGATGCAGCAGATCTCGGGCGCCATCATCGGCGTGACCGTGGTGCTGATCTCGGTGTTCGTGCCGCTGGCCTTCTTCGCGGGTTCGACCGGCAACATCTACCGCCAGTTCTCGGCGGTGATGGTGGCCTCGATCGGCTTCTCGGCCTTCATGGCGCTGTCGCTCACGCCGGCACTGTGCGCCACGCTGCTCAAGCCGGTGGAAGCCGGCCACCACCATGAGAAGCGCGGCTTCTTCGGCTGGTTCAACCGCGGCTTCTCGCGCACGGCCAAGGGTTACGAAGGCGTGGTCGCGCGCATCCTGCGCCGCGCCGCACGCTACCTCGTGATCTACGCCGCGATCATCGGCGCCGTCGCGTACTTCTACACGCACCTGCCGAGCTCGTTCCTGCCCGAGGAAGACCAGGGCAACATCATCGTGAACGTGCAGCTGCCCCCGGGCGCGACGCAGGAGCGTTCGCTGTCGGTGATGCAACAGGTCGAAGGCTTCATCCTGAAGCAGCCTGAAGTGCAGAGCATCGTGAGCGTGATGGGCTTCAGCTTCTCCGGCCAGGGCCAGAACGCAGGCCTCGCCTTCGTGACGCTGAAGGACTGGGAAGAACGCAAGGACCCGGCCAACTCGGCCAGCGCGCTGGCCGGCCGTGCCTTCGGTGCGCTGTCGGGCATCCGCGACGCCTTCATCTACCCGCTGAGCCCGCCGCCGATTCCCGAACTGGGCAACGCCAGCGGCTTCAGCTTCCGCTTGCAAGACCGTGCGGGCGCGGGCCACGAGGCGCTGATCAACGCGCGCAATCAGCTGCTGGGCATGGCCTCGCAGAGCAAGATCCTCGCGCAGGTGCGCCCCGACGGCCTGGAAGACGCGCCGCAACTGGAGATCGACATCGACCGCGACAAGGCCAACGCCCTGGGCGTGAGCTTCGACGCGATCAACAGTGCGCTGTCGACCTCGCTGGGTTCGAGCTACATCAACGACTTCCCGAACCGCGGCCGCCTGCAGCGCGTGGTGGTGCAGGCCGATGCGCCGGCACGGATGCAGCCGGACGACCTGCTGCGCCTGAACGCCGTCAACACCAAGGGCCAACCGGTGCCGCTGTCGGCCTTCGCGACCACCAAGTGGGTCTCGGGCGCCACGCAGACCGTGCGCTACAACGGCTACCCCGCCATCCGCATCAGCGGTGACGCGGCGCCGGGCCAGAGCACGGGCGCGGCCATGGCCGAGATGGAAAAGCTCGCCGGCCAGCTGCCGCAAGGCTTCGGCTTCGAGTGGACCGGCCAGTCGCGTGAAGAAAAGCTCGCCGGCTCGCAGGCCATGATCCTGTACGGCTTCGCGATCCTGGCGGTGTTCCTCTGCCTGGCCGCGCTGTACGAGAGCTGGTCGATCCCGCTGTCGGTGATCCTGGTGGTGCCGCTGGGCGTGCTGGGCGTGCTGGTGGCGACGATGCTGCGCGCCTATTCGAACGACGTGTACTTCCAGGTGGGCCTGATCACCATCATCGGCTTGTCCGCGAAGAACGCGATCCTGATCATCGAGTTCGCGAAAGACCTGCAGGCGCAGGGCCGCGGCGTGGTCGAGGCCGCGCTCGAGGCCGCGCACCTGCGGTTCCGTCCCATCATCATGACCTCGCTGGCCTTCGGCCTGGGCGTGCTGCCGCTGGTCCTGGCTTCGGGCGCAGGCTCGGCGAGCCAGCGTGCCATCGGCACCGGCGTGCTCGGCGGCATGGTGACCGGCACGGTCCTGGCCGTGATCTTCGTGCCGGTGTTCTTCGTGGTGGTGCGCACGCTGTTCAAGGGCAGCGCGCGCCAGCACGAGGCCGACAAGCGGCATGCGGCAGCTGCCGGCATCACGGGAGATACCACACACCATGACTAAGAAACCTCTGATCCCTACCGTGCTGGCAGCAGCGATGCTGCTGGCGGGCTGCTCGCTGATCCCGACCTACGAGCGCCCCGCGGCGCCGGTGCCGACAACCTACCCGGGTGACCCGGCACAGCCGTCGGGCCCCGCTGCGGCCGCCCTGCCCTGGCAGGACTTCTTCACCGACCCGCGCCTGGCGGGCCTGATCCAGACGGCGCTGGCGAACAACCGCGACCTGCGCGTGTCGGTGCTCAACATCGAGCAGGCGCGTGCGCAGTTCCAGATCGAACGCTCGGCGCTGTTCCCGGCACTCGGCCTCACGGGCACGGGCTCGCGCTCGAGCCCCAATGCCTACCAGGCGATCGATCCGACGCAGGGCAGCGTGGCCTCGCAGTACGCGGTCAACTTCGGCTTCACCGCGTGGGAGCTCGACTTCTTCGGCCGCATCCGCGCGCTGAAGGACCAGGCGCTGTCGCAGTACCTGGCCACGGAAGAGTCGCGCAAGGCCGCGCAGATCAGCCTGATCGCGGCCGTGGCCAGCGGCTGGCTCACGCTGCTGGCCGACGACGAGCTGCTCGAGATCACGCGCCAGACCATGGTCACGCGCGACGAGTCGGTGCGCCTGACCAAGCTGCGCTTCGACAACGGCGTGTCGTCCGAGATCGACTTCCAGGCCGCGAACTCGCAGGCCGAGACCGCGCGCGCCGCCTATGCGCAGCAGCAGCGTGCCCGCCTGCAGGACGAGAACGCGCTCGCCCTGCTGCTGGGCGCGCCGGTGCCGGCCGAGGCCACCGCCGGTGGCACCAAGGGACTCGCGGGCATCCGCCCGATGCCCGACGTGCCGGCCGGCCTGCCCTCCGACCTGCTGACCGAGCGGCCCGACATCCGCGCGGCCGAGCAGCAGCTGATCGCGGCCAACGCCAACATCGGCGCGGCGCGCGCGAACTTCTTCCCGCGCGTGTCGCTCACGAGCTCGATCGGCACCGCGAGCAGCGAGTTCTCGGGCCTGTTCGACCGCGGCACCAAGGCCTGGAGCTTCGCGCCCACGGTCACGCTGCCGATCTTCGATGCGGGCCGCAACATCGCGGGGCTCAACTCGGCCAAGGCCGGGCGCGAGATCGCGGTGGCGCAGTACGAGAAGTCGGTGCAGACCGCCTTCCGCGAAGTGGCCGACGCCCTCGCGGGCCGCGCCACGCTGGGCGAGCAGGCGCGCGCGCAGACCGCGCAGGCCGACGCCGAGGCGGTGCGCTACAAGCTGTCCGACCTGCGCTATCGCAACGGCATCGCCAGCGCGCTCGACCTGCTCGACGCACAGCGTTCGCTGTTCACGGCGCAGCAATCGGCCGTGGCCACGCGCCTGCTGCAATTGCAGAACCAGGTCACGCTGTACAAGACGCTGGGTGGCGGCTGGACCACACGCAACAACGGTTGAGACACCTGCGCGTCCGATATGGATAGGTCAATTGCCCGCGCGGGCAAAGGGCCTCTCTATAATCGCCGGTTGGTTAGAAAAAGCCCCCGACGAGCCCCCCGTTATTGAGGACGCCATGAGCGCAGACCCGCACAACCAGGCCACAGAAGAAGCCCATACCGGCCCGATCAAGAACCCGAAGCAACTGCTGCTCGCGGTATTTTTCTCTTTCATCATTCCGATCCTGATCATCGTGGGCCTCGTGTCCTATGTGGTCTCGGGCACCAAGCCCGCCGGTACCGCGGAGGGCGACAACATGGCGCTCTACGGCGTGACCAAGGAATCGCGCGACCGTGAAGTGGCCGAGCGCCTCAAGAAGGTCGGCTCCATCGAGATCCGTGACGCCAACCGGCCGCTGGCCGCTGGCGAAGCCGTGTTCAAGGCCCAGTGCGTGGCCTGCCACGGCGCACCCGGCATCCCCGGCGCCCCGCACCTGAACGACGCCGCAGCCTGGGGCCCGCGCATCGGCCAGGGCTACGCGACGCTGCTCGAGCACGCGCTCAAGGGCAAGGGCGCCATGCCCGCCCAGGGCGGTGGCGACTTCGAAGACATCGAAATCGGCCGTGCCGTGGTGTACCTGGCCAACGCCGGCGGCGCCAAGTTCCCGGTGCCGGACCGCCCGGCAGCGGCCGCCGCGCCGGCCGAAGGTGCATCGGCTGCGGCCAGCGCGCCTGCCAAGTAAGCGATCGACGGCGCCTCGCGCCCATGAAAAAACCGGCTCTCAGGCCGGTTTTTTTACGCCCGGACGATCCGGATTGCTATCTTTTCAATAGCTATAC
This sequence comes from Variovorax sp. GW531-E2, assembly GCF_059423125.1. Lineage (NCBI taxonomy): Bacteria > Pseudomonadati > Pseudomonadota > Betaproteobacteria > Burkholderiales > Comamonadaceae > Variovorax > Variovorax sp. GW531-E2. Next base: position 20,245 of record NZ_JBWKXQ010000083.1, read on the forward strand.
AGCCACGCCTGCATGGCGCTCTGCTGGGCTCAGCACATGGCCGAAGCGCCCCGGCAGGTCGGCCCCGCGCACCGGCTCCGGCGTCCAGACGCCTTGCTCCACGGCCTCGGCGGCGATGCCCACGTCCTGCGTGTGCACCAGCCCGAGCCCCGCCGGGGCCACGAGGTAGAGCCGGCCTTCTTCGTCGAGCAGGCAGCCCGACACCTCGGCCGGCACGCCCGTGTGGGCCGTGACCGTGAAGGCGCCCTCGCCCTGCTGCGCCACGCGCCACACCAGCGGCGCGGCCTCCAGCTCGACATACACGCGCTGCGGCCCGTTCTGGAAGAACCACTGGCCGTCGGCGTCGTGCTCGTAGTTGCGGTGGATGAAGTCGATCAGCTTGTCGTGCCGCAGCATCGAGCCCTTGGCGCTGCGAAACGGGCCCTGGGCCTGCGTGCGGTCGTCGCGCATGTACCAGTTGCCGCGCGCGTCCAGGCCCAGCCAGCCGTAGCAGTGCGGCACGTTCGGCCACTTGGCCAATGCCTGTTTGACGATGTCATCCATGGGCCGTATTTTGCGCCCGCGTCGACGAGAGGTGGTGGGCCAGCCACCCTCCCACGCGCTCGGGCATTCCGCCCACGTGCCCCGGCGGCAGGCCGAGCGGAAAGCCCACGTGGCCGCCACCCGCGGGCTGCCACAGCGTGACGTGCGACCCGACCTCGTTCGGCCCCGGCAGGCTGCGGGCCGGAATGAAGGGGTCGTTGCGGGCGTTCACCACCAGCGCGGGCACGCGGATCGCGCCCAGTAGCGGCTTGGACGAGCCGCGCGCCCAGTAGTCGTCGGTGTTGCGAAAGCCGTGCAGCGGGGCCGTGAACACGTCGTCGAAGTCGTAGAGATCGCGCGCGGCCATCAGCCGGTCGCGGTCGAACAGGCCCGGGAACTGCGCCAGCTTGGCCAGCGCCTTGGGCTTCATGGTCGCGAGGAACATGCGCGTGTAGACCAGCCGGTTGAAGCCGCGCCCGATCGCCTCGCCGCCCGCCGCCAGGTCGAGCGGCGCGCACACCGACGCCACCGCGTCGACCGAGGCCCGCGCGCTCTCGCCCGCCTCGCAGGCCCAGCGCAGCAGCGCATTGCCGCCCAGCGAAACACCGGCCGCCAGCACCGGCCCGCCGCCGCCCTGCACCACGTGCTGTGCGTGCATGCGCCGCAGGATCCAGTCGATCTCCTCGTGGTCGCCCGAGTGGTAGGCGCGCGGCGCGAGGTTCAGCTCGCCGCTGCAGCCGCGAAAGTGCGGCACCGCGAAAGCCATGCCGCGCGCGGCGGCAAAGGCCGCGAAGGCCTCGGCGTAGTGGCTGCGCGACGAGCCCTCGAGCCCGTGGAACAGCACCAGCAGCGGGCGGGGGCCGGGCTGCGGCGCGTCGGCGAAGTCGACGTCGATGAAGTCGCCGTCCGGCGCGGTCCAGCGCTCGCGGCGGTACACCGGCGCCGCCCCGTCGAAGCGGCGCGCGCACAGCGCGGCCCAGATGGTCTGCAGGTTGCCGCCGGGCAGCCAGCGCGGGGCGTCGTAGCCCATCGCGTCGTATGCAACGGGCGACGCGGAATCCGGAGAGAAAGAGGAAGAAGGAAAGGGAGAGGCCATCGCTCGAGGGCAGGACTCAGTGCAGGACCTGCGGCGTATCGTTCGCGTCGTCCGGCTCGCGCGCACTGCCCGGGCTCGCGTGGTGCGCCACCAGGCGCCAGCCCTGCGCGGTCTTGTGATACACGTTGGTGGCCAGCACGAAGGCATGGCGCGGCCCCTCGGCCGTGAGCACCTCGATGCGCTCCAGCACGTTGTGCACGGCGCTCGCGAGCGACTCGATCTTGCGCACGCGCGCCGGCGTCGCATGGATCGCACCGTTGCCGAACATCTGCTCGAAGGCCGCGCGGATCGCCACCGCGCCCACCAGCCGCGGGCCACCGGGATGGACGCAGAACACCTCGTCCTCGTCGGCCCAGCAGGCCATCAGCGCATCGACATCGCCGCGTTGCAGCGCTTCGTAGAAGGCAGCCTCGACATCGTCGGCAGTGCCGCCGATGGCCGCGGCGGCGCGGAAAGGGGTCTTGGGCATGGCGGTGAAGGGCGAGAGCGAAGGGGGTAGGCCGGATTTTGCCCTGCCCATGTCACGGCCATGTGGCAGCAGGCGACCCGGCCGTGGGTGCTTCGGGGGCGGACGCGGGAATCAGCCACGCGCGCGCCGCCGCCTCGGTGGCGCCCTGCGCGGCCTGCCACACCATCTCAGGCGCGGCCACATGCACGCCCGGCGGCGCCACGCGCAGCGCGAGGTCGACCAGCTCGGCCATCTTGGGCGCGCGCACCGGCTGCTCGTTGGCCGGCACCATGAACCGCATGATCGACAGCATCCAGGCCGCGAGCCGCTCGCCCAGGTTGGCCAGGCGCACGTCGGCGGGCTTGCGCGCCGAGCGCAGCAGGATCACGCGCTCGAAGCCGCAGGCGACCACGGCCTGCTCGTCGAGGCTGGCCAGCCCGCGCTTGAGCGCCTCGGGCAGCCGGCCGCGGTCGTGCGGCTGCACGATGGCCAGCGTGCGCACGCCGCTGGCGCGCAGCCAGCGCGCCAGCTCGGGCAGGTCGGCGGGCTCGGGGTGCCACAGCGCGCGCTCGCGGCCGTGGTACAGGCGCGGCGGGTCGAAGGCAATCACCGCGACATCGGCCGCGACCGGCGGCCACTGCGCGATCGGCAGCGCCGGGCACAGAACACTTTCGACGCCGGGCAGCCCGTCGTGCATGGGCTCGCGCGCCAGCACGCGCGTGCGCTGGAAGCGGTGGCGGCCCGCGAGCCGGTGCAGCAGTTCCTGGCCGAGCGCGCCGGTCGCACCCGCGATCAGCAGCGTGCCGGTGGGCGGCGCGGCAGTGGGCGGCACCGCGCGGTTCGCGGCCTGCAGGGCGTGGAGGGGATCGAGGGCCATGACCCCATCTATGCTAACTTCGGCCTCCTTCTGCGGAGGTAATGCAAATGATGATGAAGCGCTGGTTCCTGATTCTCGCGGCCGTCCTGTCCCTCAGCGGATGCGGCTACAACCAGTTCCAGTCCCTCGACGAGGCCAGCAAGTCGGCCTGGAGCGAGGTCCTCAACCAGTACCAGCGGCGTGCCGACCTCGTGCCGAACATCGTCGCCACCGTGAAGGGCGAAGCCAGCTTCGAGCAGGACACGCTCACCAAGGTGATCGAGGCGCGCGCCAAGGCCACCTCGATCCAGGTGACGCCCGAGACGCTCAACAACCCCGAGGCCTTCAACAAGTTCCAGCAGGCACAGGGCGAGCTGTCGTCGGCGCTGTCGCGGCTGATGGTGGTGGCCGAGCGCTACCCCGACCTCAAGGCCAACCAGGCCTTCCGCGACCTGCGCGTGACGCTCGAGGGCACCGAGAACCGCATCACCGTGGCGCGCAACCGCTACATCGAGAGCGTGCAGGAGTACAACGTGCTCGCGCGCAGCTTCCCGACCAACCTCACGGCCATGGTCTTCAGCTACAAGCCGAAGGCGAATTTCTCGGTGCAGAACGAAGCCCAGATCTCGACGCCGCCCACGGTCGATTTCAGCACCCCCAAGAAGTAAGAAGCGGCGCCGATGGCCGCAGCCCTGATCCGCCGCGCACTGGCAGCGATCTTCATCGCGGCCCTCGCATGGGCCGGCCTGCCCGCGCTGGCGCAGGGCCTGCTGCCGATCCCCACGCTCACCGCGCGCGTGATCGACCAGACCGGCACGCTCGACGCCGCGCAGCGCTCGGGCCTGGAAACCAAGCTCGCGGCCTTCGAGCAGCGCAAGGGCTCGCAGATCGTGGTGCTGATGGTGCCGACCACGGCGCCCGAAGACATCGCGAGCTACGCGCAGCGCGTGGGCGACGCCTGGAAGATCGGCCGCAAGGGCGTGGGCGACGGCCTCCTGGTCATCGTTGCCAAGGACGATCGCAAGATGCGCATCGCCACCGCCAAGACGCTCGAAGGCGCGGTGCCCGACCTCGCGGCGGTGCGCATCATCGACGAGGAGATGAAGCCGCGCTTTCGCAACAACGACTTCGCGGGCGGCCTGAACGCGGCGGTGGACCGGCTCATCGGCCTGGTCGACGGCGAGCCGCTGCCCGAGCCTTCGCGCAACAGCAGTAGCGGCAGCAGCAACGACGGCTTCGACTGGGAGAACCTCGCAATCTTCCTGTTCGTCGGCGTCTTCGTCGGCGCGCCGATCGCGCGCGCCATCCTGGGCAAGACGATGGGCTCGGTGGCCATGGGCGGCGGCATCGGTGTGGTCGCGTTCTTTCTCACGACCAGCACCGTGATCGCGGTGATCGCCGGGCTGATCGCGCTCATGGTCTCGCTGTTCTCGGGCCTTGCCGGCTTCGGCCCCGGTCGCGGCGGCCGAGGCGGTGGTGGCGGGGGTGGCTGGAGCAGTGGTGGCG
>NZ_JBWKXQ010000084.1:0-22419 GCF_059423125.1 Variovorax sp. GW531-E2
TCGCAGAACTCGCTTCGCTCAAACAGCTGCGAGCCCTGATCCGCGAAACGCTGCGCTCCTCGGCGCAGCCAGAGGGGATTTGGACACCGGACGGGCCTTCGCTTCGCTCGGCCCCGGAACTTCCAGCGGCCAGATGCCACGGGGTTGCTCGTACTCGTACGTGTACATGTGCCTGCGCCAGCGCCAGCGCCAGCGCCCTGTCCAGTTCCACGTCACGCCCCATGCGAGCAGCAGCAGGCGCGAAGCGCCTGCTGCTGCTCACTGGCCGAGCGAAGCAAAGGCCCGTTGGTATCCAAACCCCTTCTGTATGCGCCGAGGAGCGGAGCGTTTCGCGGATCAGGGCTCGCAGTTGTTTGAGCGAAGCGAGTTCTGCGAGACCCCGCGGAACGTGAGCACCGCAGGTTGCCCGCAGCGAAGCGGAGGGACGCAGACAGCAGGGTCGCCTTTCTTTTGCCTACGTTTCTTTGGCGAAGCAAAGAAAAGTAGGTCGGCCGCCGGGCCGAGACCCGGCCTCGGGAAGCAAACCAAGCCAACACCTCAACGAACTACCCCCGAAACCTCTTCCGAGTCAAAGCCAAAGCAACCCAGAAAGCAACGACCGCATACAAAACCAACACACCCGCATGCACCCACCACCCCTCAGGCCACCGATCCATAAACAGCGGCCGCACCAAGGCAACAGCATTCGTCAAAGGCAACCAAGCAGCCACAGCACGCACAACAGAAGGCAACTGCTCCAGCGGAAAAAACACCCCACTCAAAAACATCATCGGCGTCATGAACAACGTGAAGTAGTACGTAAAAAAGTCATACCCCTTAGCCAACGCATTGAAGATCAACGCCACAGAAGAAAACGTGATCCCACACCCGATCAACACCATCCACGCCACGATCAACTTCGGGCTGTGACTGATCCCAAGCCCAAGCATCACAAACAAGATCGCAGTCACAGTAAAAATCGACTTGAACGCCGCCCACAACATCTCCGCAAGCACGATGTCATCCAGCCCCACCGGCGCATTCATGATCCCGTCCCAAGTCTTCTGCACATGCATCCGAGAAAACGCCGAATACAGCGCCTCGAAGCTCGCCGCATTCATCGCGCTCATGCAGATCGACCCACTCGCCAGGAACAGGATGTACGGCACCTGTGTGCCATCCACCGTCACCTGCCCGACGAGAGCGCCCATCCCGTAGCCAAACGCCACCAGCCAGATCAGCGGCTCCGCGATGTTCCCGATCAGGCTCGGCAAGGCAAGCTTGCGCCACACCAGCAGGTTGCGCAAAAACACCGGCCACCATCGCATCGACAGCTCAGGCGCACGCCACACAGAGGGTGAAGGCGGCACAGGTGAGTCGGGAGAAACGGCAGAAGAAGCTGTGGTTGTGTTCATAGAAAGAAGGCCTAGCCATCCTGGCGAATCTGCCGACCGGTGAGCTTGAGGAAAAGATCTTCCAGATTGGCCGGCCGATGAAAGGTGCGCAGCCCGCCATGCTGCGTCAGCGCATCAAGCAAACGCCGCGCATCCTGCGTGTAGAAGAACACCGTCTCGCCGCTCACTTCCACGCGCGCAGCCAGCGCCTGCAGCTCGGCCGATCCGGCCAGCGACAGCGCCCCATTGCCATACACCTCGACCACATCAGGCTCCAGATGCTCGGCAATCAGGTCGCGCGGCCGGCCCTCGGCGATCTTGCGGCCGTGGTCGAGCACCAGCAGCCGCGAACACAGGCGCTCGGCCTCGTCCATGAAGTGCGTGGTCAACAGGATCGACTTGCCCTGCTGCAACAGCACCTGCAACCGCTCCCACATCAGGTGCCGCGCCTGCGGATCAAGCCCGGTGGTGGGCTCGTCGAGCAGCAACAGCTTGGGGTCGTTCACCAGCGCACGCGCCAGCGACAGGCGCCGGCGCATGCCGCCCGACAGCTCGCCGGGCTTGGCGTCGGCCTTGTGCGAGAGCGCGGCGAACTCCAGCAGCTGCGGCACGCGCGCACGCACATGCGCCTTGCTGAAGCCGAAATAACGGCCGTACACCACGAGGTTCTCGGCGCAGCTGAAGTCGGGGTCGAGGGTGTCGAACTGCGACACCACGCCCAGCTGCGCCTTGATGGCCAGCGCGTCGCGCGGCATCTGCAGGCCCAGCGCCTCGATGCTGCCACCGTCGGGGGCGGTGAGGCCCAGGCACATGCGGATGGTGGTGGTCTTGCCCGCACCGTTCGGCCCGATCACGCCCAGACACTCGCCGGGCGCGATCTCGAACGAGAGGTCGTCGACGACCGTGGTCTCGCCGTAGCGCTTGCGCAGCCCACGGACCTGGAACAACGGGGAAGAAGACGAAGAGGAAGGCGAGGAGGGGGTGGTGTGGGATGGCACGCGGCCATTCTGACGCAGCCGGCCGATTGGCGCAGCAGCTACATGCGCAAGCCGCTGAACTCGGTTTTCATCCAGTCGATGAAGGCCCGCGTGCGCGCCGGCAACAGCCGCGCGTTCGGGTAGATCACGCTCACGGGCCGGGGCGCGGGCTCGTAGTCTTCGAGCACCAGCTGCAGCCGGCCCTGCGCCACATGCGGCAGCACCTGGTAGGAGAAGAAAGTGCCGAAGCCCATGCCCGCGGCGCAGGCCTCGATGGCGGGCGCGAGGTGGTTGAACTCGAGGCGGTTGTCGGGGGTCACGTGCACGGTCTTGCCGCTGTCGCGGAACGCCCATTGCGACGGTGCATCGATGCGCCCGCGCACGCAGGGTGCGCCCGCCAGGTCGCGCGGATGGCGCGGCACGCCGTGCTGCGCCAGGAAGGCGGGGCTGGCCGCCACCACGCGGCGGATGGTGCCCAGCGTCTGCGCCACCAGCGACGAGTCTTCGAGCGGGCTGATGCGGATGCCGACATCGATGCCCTCCTCGAGCAGGTTCACCGTGCGGTCGTGCAGCCGCACGCTGCAGCGCACCTTCTCGTGGCGCTGCATGAAACGCACGATGGCCGGCGCCACGTACATGTGGCCGAACAGCACCGGCGCGGTGATGACCAGCTGCCCCGCGGGCTCGCGCGCCTCGGCCTTCAGCGCCTGGTCGGCGGCGTCGGCCGCGAGCAGCACCTCGCGCGCGCTCGGCAGATAGTGGCGGCCTTCCTCGGTGAGCGACAGGCGCCGCGTGGTGCGGTGAAACAGGCGCACGCCCAGATGCGCCTCGAGCGCGGCGAGCGCGCGCACCACGGCGGGCAGCGAACTGCCGAGCGCCTCGGCGGCGCGGGTCAGGCTGCCCTGGTCGGCAATCTGCACGAAGGTCTGCATGGCCTTGAAGCGATCCATGGCGCGATTAAACCGGAAAACGCAGCAGTCAAATCCGGAAAAGGCTATTCATTCATTTGGTGGAAGAGAGAAGAATCGAGGCCATACCCACCCGAAGGACTCTTCATGATCGAGAACAGCACCAACAACACCCGCCAGCCCGCCCAGCCGATCCAGCTCTTCGGCAGCGCCATCTCGGGCCACGTGCACCGCGTGCGCTTCTTCCTCTCGGTGCTGGGCCTGCCCTTCGAGATCGTCGAGCTCAACCTGCGCCAGCGCGAGCACCGCACGCCGGAGTTCCTGGCGCGCAACCCCTTCGGCCAGGTGCCGGTGATTGAGGACGGCGAGGTCACGCTGGCCGACTCCAACGCCATCCTCGTGTACCTCAACGAACGCTACGCCCCCGACCCGGCGCGCTGGATGCCGCGCGACCCGGTGGGCGCGGCGCGCGTGCAGCGCTGGTTCTCGGTGGCGGCCGGCCCACTGGCCTACGGCCCGGCGGCGGCGCGCATCATGGTGCTGTTCGGCGTGGACGCCGACCGCACCGAGACCGTCAAGCGCTCGCACGCGCTGCTCGCGGTGATGGAGACCTGCCTGTCCGAGCAGCCCTTCCTCGCGGGGCCGTCGGCCACGCTGGCCGACATCGCGAACTACGCCTACGTGGCCCATGCGCCCGAAGGCAGCGTGTCGCTCGACGCCTACCCGCAGCTGCGCGCCTGGCTGGCGCGCGTGGAAGCCTTGCCCGGGTTCGTGCCGATGGTGCGTTCGCCGGTCGGCCTGGCGGTGGCGTCATGATCGCCGCACCCTTCCACGCCGGCGAGCGCGCGCTGCAATCGCTCGTGGGCGCGCGCGAGCAGATGGAGGCGATGGGCCCGCGCGTGATCCGCGACTACATGCCCGACCAGCACCGCGAGTTCTTCGCGCTGCTGCCGTTCCTCGTGGTCGGCAGCCTCGACGCCGACCTGCAGCCGTGGGCCAGCATGCTCGCCGCGCCCGCCGGCTTTGCGCACTCGCCCGACGCGACGCACCTGCGCATCGATGCACTGCCGGGCGCCGGCGATCCGCTCACCGGCCAGCTCGCGCCCGGTGCCACGCTGGGGCTGCTGGGCATCCAGCCGCACACGCGGCGGCGCAATCGCATGAACGGCACGGTCGAGGCGCTCGATGCAGCGGGCTTCATGGTCGAGGTGCAGCAGAGCTTCGGCAACTGCCCGCGCTACATCCAGGCGCGCGAGCCGGTGTTCGCCGCACCGCCGGCCAACGAGCCCGCCGTGCAGTGGCTCGACACGCTCGACCTCGCGGCCGAACGGCTCATCGGCGCGTCCGACACGCTGTTCATCGCCACGGCCTACCCCGACGCGGTGGCGGTGGGCGACGCGGCCGATGCACGCTCGCACGGCGTCGACGTGTCGCACCGCGGCGGTCGGCCGGGCTTCGTGCGCGTCGATGCGGGCGGCGTGCTCACGGTGCCCGACTTCAACGGCAACCGCTTCTTCAACACGTTGGGCAACCTGCAGGCGCATCCGCGCGCGGGTCTGCTGTTCGTCGATTTCGACACGGGAGAGCTGCTGCACCTGAGCGCCACGGCAGAGATCGTCACGGAGGGGCCCGAGGTGGCGGCGTTCGAAGGGGCGGAGCGGCTGATGCGCTTTCATGTCACCCGCGCGCTGCGCCGTCCGGCCGCGCTGCCGCTGCGCTGGGGCGAGGCCGCGTTGTCGCCGCACCTGGCGGGCACGGGGCGCTGGGCCGCGCACTGACTAGTCGAAGACGGGAATGCGCCCGTTGACTGACGGCCGATAGTGCCAACTGAGCGCATCGAGATCGGGTGCGCTTCGTTGACGCAACAGCGCTTCGAGGCCAGCAGCTGCCAGCGTGCAAGCCAGCGCCTGCCCCGGACATGCATGCATGCCATGGCCGAAGCCAAGCACGCGGCGCTGCGCACGCACGGGCATGAAGCGGTCGGGCTCGGGGTTGAACGCCGGGTCGCGGTGCGCCGAGGCCAGCAGCACCAGCACCGCATCGCCCGCCGCCAGCGAGGTGCCGGCGATCTCGACGGGCTCGATCGCGAAGCGGCGCGTGTTCTGCACCGATGGGTCATGGCGACACGTCTCCTCGACGATGGTGAGCAGCCCATCGCGCGTGCGCGCCAGCGGGCGCAGCGCAGGCTCGCGCGCCAGTGCGATCAGGCTGTTGCCCAGCAGGCCCGCTGTGGCGTCGCAGGTCTGCGAGAGCAGGCCCACGAGGTTCGCCAGCAGCGCGCGCGAGAGCGGCGCGCTCGCGGCACTTTCGGCCAGCACCGCTGCCAGCAGCGTGCCGTCGCGCGGCGAGGCGTTCGCGCTCAGGGTTTCGAAACGGTTCATCAGCGCGCCGGCCGCCACGCTCGCCGCTTGCAGCTGGTCGGCGTTCGACAGCGGTGAAAGGCAGGCGACGAAGTCGCGCATCCAGCGGTCCACCTGCGGCAAGGTCGCATCGTCGAAACCAAGCAGGTGGGCCATCGCCCGCACGGGCAGCGAGAACAGCGCCTCGGACAGCGGCGCCTGCGCCGGCACTTGCCGCGCCACGTCGAGCGCGGCGGCGTGCGCCGCCTGCAGGTCGAGCCCGGCCAGCGCGCGCTGCAAGGCCGGCCGGTGCGCCTGGTGCGCGGGGCCGTCGTTCATGCGCACGAGGTGGCCGAACACCTCGCCCGCCGGGCTGCCCACGATCGCGCGCGGCACGGGCTCGGCAGCGGGGCGCACGCGCAACGCGCCGTGGGCCTGCAGCACCTGCATGACGACATCGGCGCGGCTCGCGACCCACACGCGCAAGCCGTCGTGCCACGCGAGCGGCGGGCCGTCGCGCAGCGTGGCGTAGTACGGGTACGGGTCGGCATGCGTGGCGGCGGCGACCGGGTCGGCGGGGTGGTGGGTGAGGGTGGCGGTGTTCATGGCGCGCAGTGTGCATTCGCCGCCGCCGACACACTTCGGTCGCGAACGAAGTGTGGGATGCGGCGTCGCCTTAGGATGCCCGCATGGACGACACCACCGCTTCCGACTTCCAGCTCGCCCGCCTCGCCGGCGCCATCGCCGAGCCGGCGCGTGCCCGCATGCTGAACTGCCTGATGGACGGCCACGCCCGCACTGCCACCGAGCTGGCCACGGTGGCCGAGGTGGCGGCCTCGACCGCGAGCGCGCACCTCGCGCGCCTGAAGGAAGAGCGGCTGGTCGAGGTGCTCGTGCAAGGCAAGCACCGCTACTTCCGCCTGGCCAGCGACGACGTGGCCGCCGCGCTCGAAAGCCTCATGGTCGTGGCCGGCGCGTCGCGCCCTGCGGCCACCGCCTTCCAGCCCAACACGCCGAGCCGCCTGCGCAGCGCCCGCACCTGCTACGACCACATGGCCGGCACCGCGGGTGTCGCGCTGCACGACCGGCTGCATGCGCAGGGCTGGCTCAGCGGCCTGGCGAGCGGCTCGTACGAACTCACGCCCGACGGCGCCATCGCGCTGGAGAGCCTGGGCGTCGAGGTCGACGCCGTGCGCCGCTCGCGCCGCCGCTTCGCCTGCGCCTGCCTCGACTGGAGCGAACGCCGCCCGCACCTGGGCGGCGCGCTCGGCGCCGCGTGGCTGCAGCTGTCGCTGCGGCGCGGCTGGGTGCGGCAGGAACTCGACGGGCGCGCGCTCACGCTCACGCCGAAGGCGCAGCGCGAGATGCCGGAGTTGTTTGCCTGAGGGCGAAGGCGCTCAGGCCTTCAGCTTGAGCAGGTAAATGAGCGGGCCGGCCATCGCCGTGTCGAGTTCGAGAAAGCTCTCGAAGTCCTTCCCCGCCATCCAGTACGGGTCCCAGTTGTTGCGCTTGATGGTCTTCTGCCAGAGGTCGTGCGTGGTGGCGCGTTGCACCGCCTCGAGCAGCTGGCCGCGGCGGTAGGGCGGCACCTTCTTGCCGGTCATCACGCCGCGCCAGTTGGCCAGGTCGGCGTCCACGCCCTGCTGGCGCACCGAGGCGATCCCCTGGAACGGGTGCTTGGACGACACGCCGATGGCGCGCAGCTTGCCGTTGGCGATGTTCTCGGCGAACTCGCTGTAGCCCGAGATGCCGACCGCCGCCTTGCCCGTTTCGAGCGCCTCGACCACCTGCGCGCCGCCCGGGTGCGGCTGGTAGTTCAGCGACGCCGAGGCGCCGGCCACGCGCGCCAGCATGCCGGCGAACATGTGGTCCACGCCGCCGGCCGAGCCGCCCGCGATGACCGTGTTGGCGGCATCGGCGCGCAGCTGGGCGACGAGGTCCTTGGGGGTCTTGATGGGCGAGTCGGCCTTGACGGCGACCACCTCGTAGTCGCTGGTCAGGCGCGCCACGGGCGACACATGCGCCAGCGTGACGGCGGGCTTTTGCAGCGCCACCGCGCCGACCATCACCATGCCGCTGACCAGCAGCGCCTCGGGGTCGGCGTCGTACTTCTCGACGTACTTGGCCAGCCCGATGGTGCCGCCCTTGCCGCCGATGTTCTCGTAGGTGACGGTGCCCACGGCGCCCGAGGCCAGCAGGGCGGCGCCGAGGGCGCGGCCGGTCTGGTCCCAGCCGCCGCCTTCGTTCGCAGGAATGACGATGCGCAGCTTGCTGCTCAGCGGCGCGTCGGCCGCGCGGGCGTTGCCGGCCCACAGCGCGGCCTGGCCCGCACCGGCGGCAGCGGCCGAGGCTGCCAGCCAGGTGCCGAAGCGGCGGCGGGACAGGGGAAGGGCGGCGGCAGGCGGCGAAGACGGGCGCATCGTGTTTCCAGTTGTGTACGTGACAGCCAATGATGTCCGCGAAACAAGGCAAACACGCCCTCGCCCGCACAGGGAGAAACCCTGAGGGGACAAAGGGGAGAAAGGCGTCGGAGCCTACTGGAAAGCCACTTCCGCGAAGCTTCGCAGCTTGCGGCTGTGCAGCCGGGTGGTGCCCTCCTGGCGCAGGATCTCGATGGCGCGCATGCCGATGCGCAGGTGCTGTTCCACGCGCTCGCGGTAGAAGTGGTTGGCCATGCCGGGCAGCTTGATCTCGCCGTGCAGCGGCTTGTCACTCACGCACAGCAGCGTGCCGTAGGGCACCCGGAAGCGGAAGCCGTTGGCCGCGATGGTCGCGCTTTCCATGTCCAGCGCCACGGCGCGGCTCTGGCTGAAGCGGCGCTGCGGCTGGTTGCCGGGCAGCAGCTCCCAGTTGCGGTTGTCGGTGCTGGCCACGGTGCCGGTGCGCATGATCGTCTTCAGGTCGGGGCCCTCGCACTTCGTGACGTCGGCCACCGCCTGCTCGAGCGCGAGCTGGATCTCCGACAGCGCCGGAATCGGCACCCACAGCGGCAGCTCCTCGTCGAGCACGTGGTCCTCGCGCACGTAGGCGTGGGCCAGCACGTAGTCGCCCAGCTGCTGCGTGTTGCGAAGGCCCGCGCAGTGGCCCAGCATCATCCAGGCGTGCGGGCGCAGCACGGCGATGTGGTCGGTGATGGTCTTGGCGTTGGCCGGGCCGACGCCGATGTTGGTCATGGTGATGCCGCTGTAGTCCTCGCGCACCAGGTGGTAGGCCGGCATCTGCGGCAGGCGCGGCGGCGCAGTGCCCTGGCTGCCGTCCAGCAGGTGGGCGAAGGTGTCGCTGTGGCCGGCGGCCAGCCCGCGCCGGCGCGTGATCACGTTGCCGGGCTCGATGAAGGCGATGTACTCGCTGTTTTCGTCGGCCATGGCCTCGTGGCCCAGGCGCACGAACTCGTCGATGTAGAACTGGTAGTTGGTGAACAGCACGAAGTTCTGGAACCACTCGGGCGCCGTGCCCGTGTAGTGGCGCAGGCGGTGCAGCGAGTAGTCGACGCGCGCCGCCGTGAACAGCGACAGCGGCTGCGGCTCGCCGGGCAGCGCCTCGAAGGTGCCGTTGGCGATGCCGTCGTCCATGGCGCCCAGGTCGGGCAGGTCGAACACGTCGCGCATGAGGGCGCGGCGCTCGGCGCTCATCGTGCCTTCGATGTGGTCGTTCTCGGCGAACGAGAAGTGGATCGGGATGGGCTGCGTGCTGGTGCCCACCTCGATCTCGACCTGGTGGTTTTCCAGCAGCAGGCGGAACTGGTCGAGGTAGTAGCGCGAGAACAGGTCGGGCCGCGTCAGCGTGGTCTCGTAGCGGCCGGGGCCGGCCACGAAGCCGTAGCTCAGGCCGGCGTTGGCCGGCGGCGTGTGGCGCGAGACGGTGTGCGTGTGCACCCGCACGAACGGGTAGCAGGCCCGCACCCGGCCCGGCAGCGCCTCGCCGGCGACGAAGCGCAGCATCGATTCGCGCAGGTGGGCCAGGCCGCCCTGGTAGATGGCTTTGACCTGGTCGAGCGCCTCGGCGGCGTCGGTGAAGCGGGCGGGAGCGACGAAGGTGGGCATGTAGGGCATGCCGTCATTGTGCAATGCGCCCGTGTCGATGGGGAGGCCAGACGGTCAGTCCAAAAGGCAGGCCAGCACCTTGGCCAGCATGTCGTCCACGTCCGTGGCCTGCACCGCGCCGGGCAGGGCGACGTCGCCGTGCATCACGAACACCGGCTTGCCCCATTTCAGCCCCATCGCCATCTCGGACAGCGTGCCCATGTTGCCGCCGATGGCGACCAGGCACACGCCGCTGCGCGCGATGATGCCGTTGCGCATCTCGCCCATGCCGGTGGGAATGGCCACGCTGAGCCATTCGTTGGCATTGCGGTCGTCGTCCTCGGGCAGGATGCCCACGGCGATGCCGCCGGCCTCCACCGCGCCGCGCGAGGCCGCGGCCATCACGCCGCCGCGCCCGCCGCAGACCACCGCCATGCCCGCGCCGGCCAGCGCATGCGCCACCGCGTAGGCGGCCTCGCATTCGGCCGGGCCGCCGTCGCCCGGGCCGAGCATCGCCACCGGCTGGCGGTGGCGATGGGGCCCCCACTGCCGTTGCGCCAGGCGCGTCAGCGCCTCAGTGACCGGCGCCGACAGCACCGCGCTCGCGCCTTCGTGTAAAGACATCGCCCACTCCCATCACGACCACACACACCACCATCAGCACCAGCGACAGGGCCGCCGCCACCGCGAAATCGGACCCGCCGTCGCCCACCTGCGCGAGCAGCATCAGCGGCAGGATGTTCAACTGCGTGCCCACCAGCGCCAGCGCCGTGCCGTAGGTGCCCATGGCAATCGCGGCCACCATGCAGGCGTTCGACAGCACCGAGGGCAGCACCTCGGGCAGCACCGTGTCCCGGAAGGCGCGCGCCTTCGAGGCGCCCAGCGTGCGCGCCGCCTGCGCCGGGCGCAGGTCGAGGTTGGCGAACACGGGGTACAGCGACAGCGCCACGCGCGGGATCAGGTAGTAGGCATACGCCAGCCCCAGGCCCGACACGCTGTAGATCCAGCTGCCGATGACGGCCGGGTCGGCGCCCAGGCCCGCGAGCAGCTGCGTCACGAAGCCGGCGCGGCCGAAGGCGAGGATGAAGCCGTAGGCGATCACCAGCCCCGAGAACGCCAGCGGCAGGCCCAGCAAGGTCATCATCCATTGGCGCCGGCCTTCGGGCTGGCGCGCCAGTTCGATGGCGATGCATGTGCCCACCAGCGCCGAGATCGCGCCCGCCGCCAGGCCCAGGCCCAGCGTGTTGCGCAGTGCGCCCAGGAACAGCGGGTTGCCGAACAGCCGCCCGAAGGCACTGCCGCCCTCGCCGAAGGCCTCGGGCAGCAGCGCCGCCAGCGGCACCGCGAAGAACAGCGCCATGAAGGCCCACGCGGGCCAGGCGCCAAAGCGTCGCATCACGGCCTTCTTCTTACTTGCCCAGCGCGGCCTGCGCCCAGAGCTTGTCGACCTCGGCCTTGCGCTCCGAGGCCTTCACCACGTCGAGGGGCTTGATCTGCGGCGCGGCCGGCATCTTGGCCGCGACATCGGCCGAGAGC
Organism: Variovorax sp. GW531-E2; assembly: GCF_059423125.1. Classification (NCBI taxonomy): domain Bacteria; kingdom Pseudomonadati; phylum Pseudomonadota; class Betaproteobacteria; order Burkholderiales; family Comamonadaceae; genus Variovorax; species Variovorax sp. GW531-E2. The sequence goes on from NZ_JBWKXQ010000084.1 coordinate 11,156, forward strand.
GGCGTGCCCGGCACGGCAGGCCGCACGAAGCCCTGCGCGAACAGCGACTGGCCGGCCTCGCTCATGATGAAGTTGAGCCACAGCTTGCCGGCGTTCGGGTTCGGGCCGTTCTTCACCAGGCTGATGGCATAGGGCGCGGCCACGCTGGCCTCCTTCGGGATCACGACCTCGATCGCGTCGCCCATGCCGTCGACGTGCTTGGCCTTCAGGCCGTCGTTCTCGTAGCTGATCCACACCGGGATCTCGCCCTTCAGGAACTTGGCATACGGCGTGGTGCCTTCCACGCGCAGCACGTTGCCGGCCGCATGCAGCTTGCCCAGGTAGTCGGTGCCGGGCTGCACGTTGTCCACGCTGCCGCCATTGGCGTAGGCCGCCGCGAAGGTCAGCACCTGGCCGATGCCGGTCGAGCGCGGGTCGAGGTAGACCACCGTGCTCTTGAACTCGGGCTTGAGCAGGTCGGCCCAGCCGGTGGGCACGTTCTTCACCAGCTTCTTGTTCACGAGGAACGCGATGTTGAGCGTGTGGATGGTGAACCAGCGGCCCTCGGCCTCGCGGAACACGGCGGGCAGCTTGTCGAAGTTGACGGGCTTGAAGGGCGCGACCACGTCCTTCTTCGCGGCATCGACAGCGGAGGCGGCGAAGTAGTAGGCGGTGTCGGCCTGCGGGCGGCGCTTGGTTTTTTCGAGCGCGACCACGGTGGCGGCTGAGCCGATGTCGTTGTAGGTCAGCTCGATCTCGGGGTAGCGCTTCTTGAAGTCGCGGAACAGCGACTTCCAGTTGGCCCACTCGGGGCCGGTGTCGAAGGAGACGCACAGGCCTTCCTTCTGCGCTTCGGCGTACAGCGCCTTCTCGCCCGCGTAGAGCTCGGGGCCGTCGAAGGCGAAAGCGGTGCGCGCGAGCGACAGCACGGGCAGTGCGCCGGCGGCCTGGATCAGATGTCTGCGTTGCATGGGGGGCTCCTTGGAAGGAAAAGGTCAGTGGTCGAGCAGGCGAAGGTGTTCGGGGGCGATGGCGATCGCTTCGGCCGCCGGCGCGGCCGACTCGGCGAGGAAGGGCTTGCCCGCGCCCGTCACGTCGAAGTCGTAGCGCGTGAGCGCACCCAGGTAGCGCTGCGCGCCGGTGCGGCCGGCCAGGCGGTTCACGCTGTCGGGCGCCGGGTCGGGGCGGATGTGTTCGGGGCGCACCAGCACGTGCACCGCGGTGCCGAAGGGCCGGTTGCCGGTCTCGGCGAAGAGCTCGGCAAAGCCCATGTCGAGCCGGCCCGGCGAGGCCACCTTGGCGGGCAGGATGGTCGAGAGCCCGACGAACTCGGCCACCGCGCGGCTGGCAGGGTGCTCGTAGATCTCGCGCGGCGTGGCGATCTGCAGCAGGCGGCCGTCTTTCAGCATCGCTACGCGGTCGGCCATCACCAGCGCTTCTTCCTGGTCGTGCGTGACCAGCAGCGTGGTCGCGTTGAAGCGCTGCTGGATCGCGCGGATCTGGTCGCGCAGGTGGCCGCGCACGCTGGCGTCGAGTGCCGACAGCGGCTCGTCGAGCAGCAACGCACGCGGATCGATGGCGAGCGCACGGGCCAGGGCCACGCGCTGCTGCTGGCCGCCCGAGAGCTGCGCCACCGCGCGCTGTGCATGGTCGCCCAGCCCGACGATGTCGAGCAGCTCCTGCGCGCGCTGGCGGCGCGGGGCCGTGTCCACCTTGCGCAGCTTGAGCCCGTAGGCCACGTTGTCCAGCACGCTCAGGTGCGGAAACAGCGCGTAGCTCTGGAACACCATGCCGATGTGGCGCTGGTGCACCGGCGTGCGCGACATGTCGTCGCCGCCGAGCACGATGCGGCCCGTGTGGCCGGTCTCCAGCCCCGCCACCAGCTTGAGCAGCGTCGACTTGCCCGAGCCGCTGGGCCCGATCACTGCCACGAGTTCGCCCGTGCGCACGTCGAGCGACACGTCGTGCAGGCCGTGCGCGCTGCCGGGGTAGTTGTAGCTGACGTTGTCCAGGAGGAGGCTCATGCGCGCTGCTTCACCAGAGAAGAGGAAAGAAGGGCCGACGCGCTCGCCAGCACGAGAAGGATGACGGTCGCCGCGCAGGCAAAGCCCGTCGCGCCGTAGAAGGCCTGCAGCAGCACCACCGGGTAGGTGCGGTTCTGGAAGCTCGTGAGCAGGTTCGACAACCCGAACTCGCCCACCGAGATGGCCGCCACCATCACCAGCCCGCTGATCAGGCTCTGGCGCAGGCTGGGCAGCACGATGCCGGTGAACTGCTGCCAGCCCGAGGCGCCGAGCGTGGCGGCGGCCTGCTCGAGCCGCCCGAGGTCCAGGTGGCGCAGGTCGGTGAGCAGCGTGTTGGTGAGGTAGGGCAGCGTGAGGATCGCGTGCGCCGCGATCAGCAGCGGCATCGAGCCCAGCCACGGCGCGAGGTCGGTGTTGAACACGATCATGTAGCCGAAGGCCAGCGTGATGGTCGGCACCGCGACCGGCGTGGCGCTCACGATGCGCGCCGCGATGCTGCTGCCGCGCCGCGCGCCGTGGTACAGCGCATAGGCCAGCGGCAGCGCCAGCACCGTGTTGATCGCGCAGGCCGCCATCGCCACCACGAGGCTGCTCACGAAGGCCTTGCGGAACGAGGTGTCCAGCCACAGGTCGACATACCACTGCCCGGTGACGCCCGTGGGCAGCAGCGTGTTGGTCCAGTTGCCGCCGAAGCTGCCGATCGCCAGCAGGGCGATGGGCAGCAGCAGGTACAGGCCGTAGACGAGCGAGATGCCGCGAATCAAGGGGGTGTCTCCGAAGGTCTAGCGCACCCGGCATACTTTCCGGATGCTCTACTTTTTGCCCACGGCGGATTGCCGCGTTCCAGCGAATTCTAGGAAGCAGATGCACACTTATGGGTGAAAGTTGGATGACGACACTTGAGCAATCGGCAAGTGTTTTTCACACGACTTTCATCAACCGGAGCCAGGCATGAAACGCGACTGCCCCACCATCCAGGAACTGCTGGCCTTCGACGCCGTGGCGCGCCAGCAGAGCATCACGCTCGCGGCCGGTGCCCTGTGCATCACCGTGAGCGCCGTCAGCAAGCAGATCGCGGGGCTCGAGGCTTTCCTGGGCCGCGAGCTGCTGCAGAAGAATGGGCGCGGCGTGCAGCTCACGCCGCAGGGGCGCGTGTACTGGCAGAAGATCTCGGGCGGCTTGCGCGCCATCGAGACCGCGACCTTCGAGGCCCGCTCGGGCGATGCCGGCGCCGGCCTGCTCACGCTGGCCAGCGTGCCCACCTTCCTCACAAAATGGCTCATTCCGCGCCTGCCGGCCTTCAGCCAGAAAAGCCGCCACGTGATGCTGAGCTTCAGCCGCCACCTGGAGCCCAGCGACGGCATCCCGGCCGGCGTGGACGCCGCCATCCGCTACGGCCCTGACGGCTGGCCCGGCGTGGTGTCCGAATACATTGCGGGGCGCGAGTTCGTGCTGATCGTGGCGCGCGCGCTGGTCGAGGGGCGGCATCGCATCGTGCAGCCCATCGACATCGTCGGCCACACCTTGCTGCACCACGAGGGCGCACCCACCGCCTGGCGCCAGTGGGCCGCGCAGCACGGCGTGCCCGAGGTGCAGACCGTGGCCGGCCCGCGCTTCGCGCAGTACTCGGCGCTGATCCAGGCGGCGCTCAACGGGCTGGGCATCGGCCTCGTGCCCAAGCTGCTGGTGCAGGAAGAGCTGGCCGAAGGCGCGCTGCTGAGCCCCTGCGGCACGCCGGTGCGCGTGGACCAGGGCCACTACCTGTGCTACCGGCCCGACCGCCTCGACCTGCCGGCCTTCGCGGCGTTTCGCGAATGGATCATGGGCGAAGGGCAGAAGTCGCGCGGCGTGGAGCTATAGCATCACGGCGGTATTCGCGATGGTCATGTCTGAGCTGGCAAGTAAACGGACCCTCAACGCGAGAAGAATCTGACCCGGAAAATGGACCATGAAAACTGAGATAGCGACCTTGCTACGGGAAGCGCAAATGCAAGATCCGGAAACGCCGGAGTTCTATGCGTGGAGCACGACCGCGGTGACAAACTTCCCAATCACGCCTCAACCAGTATTGGATTGCCTTGAAGTTGTCCGCTTTGACTATCCGAGCAGTCCTGGTCATGAGTATCGATTGAGGTCAGACGAGATCGTTGATGATGAGACCGCCTCGCTTGTAAGGAGTGCTTGGCACACAGCAGGAGGGAGTAACAACCCTGAATCGGGCCTCAATGCGGTGAGGGTTGCAGGTGTTGAGCTTGTGCGATCGCAGCTTTCCTCTGTCCTATGGATGGTTTCTCGAATGAAAATCTATCGAGAGTTTTATCCCGAGAGGGCAGAGCAGTATTTGGAGCGAGTTCATGCCCTTCCTTGGGGCAACAGCAAGCTCTTTGTGCAGGAAGATTTTTTAGCTCTTTCTCTCGTTGGGGTGTCGGAGTCGGCAGCAGACACGCTTTTCAACTGGTCTGCTCATGTTGACGGTGTGAGTGGAAAACCAGCGTTTCTAACAACAACTCCCGCTTCGGATTCGGTCTGGCCGCTTACTCAGGAGGCGCTGCTTGCGGGCGTTGCGGTGCTTTGGATTGACGCTGCTCTTGCGCAACAAGATCCGAGACAGAAGCAAAGATTCATGTCATCTGCCGCAAGCGCGATGTGGCAGGCCGGCTTCGTTTCGGGCTGGGATGGCAGGGAGGAAATGTTGCGCAGTGACGCAAAGCATGCGGGTAGAAAAGGTGGTGCAGAGCGTCACAGGGCGACTCGCGAGTTGAAGCAGTGGGCACTTGTCCAAGCGGCAACCCAGAAAGGCTCCGATATTGCAATCGCCCGCCGTCTTGCTTCACAGGTTCCCGAACGGCTTCGAGACGCATCGGCAGATCCTGAGCGATTGATCTATGAGGCGTTGAGGGCGGCGGCCGGTGATCGGAGCTCGACAAGCTGATCAACTCCCGGCTGCCGGGGTAGCCGTAACGGCAAGGCTGCCTGTTGCAGCGGCAAGCCTGTTTCGGGAGCTGCCTTAGACGCCCCTTCCCGCACAGTCTGACCACACTCACAACTGAACGGTGAATCTCGTGGAATTGACAAAACTGAGCCCTGGTGTGCTCGCTGAATACCTGGCAGTGATCGAAGCGCATCCGTTTGCTTCGCTACTGATCGCATTCGTCCTCGTCGGCTTTTTCGGCATCCGGCGGAGCTTGCAAAAGAAGGCCGAGAAGTAGGCGGTGTTCCCGTAAACATGATTGCAATTGGGGTGCGCCAAGCAAACAGACTCGAAAGATGACCAAAAGCATGTGCAAAGGCAAGAAGCCAAAAGTCGGGGTAATTCATGAAGGCCGTTGATCTAACCGGGAGGGCGTATATGAAAGTCGCAGTCATGGGTGCCGGCGCGGTCGGCTGTTACTACGGCGCCATGCTGGCGCGCGCGGGCCACGAAGTCGTGCTGATCGGCCGGCCTTCGCATGTGGAGGCGGTGCGCGCGCACGGGCTGCGGCTGGAGACCAAGGCCTTCGATGAACAGGTGCGCCTCGAGGCCAGCACCGAAGCGGGCGCCGTGCAGGGCGCCGACCTCGTGCTGTTCTGCGTGAAGTCCACCGACACCGAATCGGCCGCCGCGCAGATCCAGCCGCACCTCGCGCCCGGCGCGCTGGTGCTCACGCTGCAGAACGGCGTCGACAACGACGCGCGCGTGCGCGCGGCGCTGCCGTCGCACGACGTGGCCGCCGCCGTGGTCTATGTGGCGACCGAGATGGCGGGGCCGGGCCATGTGAAGCACCACGGCCGCGGCGAGCTGGTGATCGCGCCGTCGCGCCGCAGCGACGAGGTCGCGCAGGCGCTGATCGCCGCCGGCGTGCCCACGCAGATTTCCGACAACGTGCGCGGCGCGCTGTGGGCCAAGCTGGTGCTCAACTGCGCCTACAACGCGCTGTCGGCCGTGTCGCAGCTGCCGTATGGCGAGCTCGTGCAGGGCACGGGCGTGACGGACGTGATCCGCGACGTGGTCGCCGAATGCCTCGCGGTGGCGAAGGCCGAGGGCGTGGTGATTCCGGGCGACGTCGACGCGGCGGTGCGCGGCATCGCGCAGTCGATGCCCTCGCAGTACTCGTCGACCGCGCAGGACCTCGCACGCGGCAAGCGCAGCGAGATCGACCACCTCAACGGGCTGGTCGTGCGGCGCGGCGAGGCGCTGGGCGTGCCGACGCCGGCGAACCGGGTGCTGTTCGTGATGGTGAAGCTGCTGGAAGGCAAGCAGCCCCAGGCCGGCGCCTAGCCGGGCATGGGTTCGCGCATCGTCACGAACTCTTCGGCGGCGGTGGGATGGATGCCGATGGTGCTGTCGAACAGCGCCTTTGTCGCGCCCGCGCGCATCGCCACCGCGAAGCCCTGCACCACCTCGCCCGCGTCCGCGCCCACCATGTGCAGGCCCACTACGCGATCGCTCTTCTTGTCGACCACGAGCTTCATGAAGGTGCGCTCGCTGCGGCCCGAGAGGGTGTGGCGCAGCGACTTGAACTCGCTGGAGAACACGGTGACCTCGCCGAACTTCGCGCGCGCGTCGATCTCGCTGTAGCCGCAGGTGCCGATGTTGGGATGAGTGAACACGGCAGTGGGAATGAACTCGTAGTCCATGCCGCGCTTGCCCTTGCCGAACAGCGCGTCGACCACCACCATCGCTTCGGCCAGCGCCACGGGCGTGAGCTGCACGCGGGTCGACACGTCGCCCACCGCGTAGATCGACGGCACCGAGCTGCGGTAGTGCGCATCGACCGCGATGGCACCCTTGTCGTCGAGCTTCACGCCCGCCGCCTCGAGGCCGAGGCCCTGCGTGTTGGGCACGCGGCCGGTGGCGAAGAGCACGGTGTCGGCCTCGATCTGCTGGCCGCGCGCGAGCGTGACCACGAGGCCGTCGGGGCCGCGCGCGATCGACGAGGCCTCGCAGTTCAGGCGCACGTCGACGCCGGCCTTGCCCATCTCGTTGGCAAGAAACTGGCGCACGTCGTCGTCGAAGCCGGTGAGCAGGTGGGCGCGACGGTGCAGCTGTGTCACCTTGGAACCCAGGCCGTTGAAGATCGACGCGAACTCGCAGGCGATGTAGCCGCCGCCCACCACCAGCAGGCGCTTGGGGAACGGGTCGAGGTCGAACATCGCGTCGGAGGTCACGATGTGTTCGCGGCCTGGAATCTCGGGCACGAAGGGTGTGCCGCCGGTGGCCACCAGCAGATGGCGCGCGGTGTGGCGCTTGCCTTCGATTTCCACCGTGTGCGCATCGACCAGCTGGGCCCAGCCGGTGACGAGCGTGACGCCCGAGTTCTTCAGCAGCGAGCCGTAGATGCCGTTGAGCCGGCTGATCTCCTTGGCGCGCTGGGCCTTGAGATGCGCCCAGTCGAACTGCGGCGCCGACGGGAGCTTCCAGCCGTAGCCTTCGGCTTCCTCGAAAGACTCGGCATAGCCGGCCGCATAGCTGTAGAGCTTCTTCGGGATGCAGCCCACGTTGACGCAGGTGCCGCCGAGCTCGGCGGCCTCGGCCAGCGCGACGCGTGCGCCGGTCTGCGCCGCCATGCGCGCGGCGCGCACACCGCCGCTGCCGCCGCCAATGACGAAGAGGTCGAAATCGAATGGTTGCATGTGAAAGACGCTCCTTGCGGCCGACTGTAGCGGCGGGGCGGCGGCGGCGCTTTCGGCATGGGCATGGCCGTGAAGCACCGCGGCCTGCGAGGGTCTTTGCCGAGGGGCGCTTGACCCTGAAGCTGCTTCAGGGAATCCACTGCAATCAGGCCCGCGGGAATTCATCGCCACCGGCGACGTTGCCACCGGCCTGTTGCACGACGCAAGGGAGAAACACATGGGCATGCTGGAACGACTCTTCGGTGGACATGGCGGCGCGCGCCACGGCGGTGGTGGTGGGCACCATGGTTCGCAAGGTGGCTATGGGTATGGCCGCGACGCACCGCCGCCGCCACCCGGCGGCAGCGCCTGCCCGGCCTGCCGCGCGGTGAACGTCGCCGGTGCGCGCTTCTGCCAGCAATGCGGCACGTCGATGCTGCCCGCGGCCTGCCGGCAGTGCGGCACGGCGCTGGTGCCCGGCGCGAAGTTCTGCGCGCAATGCGGGCAGTCGACGCAGGCGACGTAGCGCGGCTGACGCGCGAAAAATGGGGCGGGCCGCCAGCGAGAATCCGCGCTTGTCGGCAATGAAGGAGGAGCCCCATGAAGAACGATTCCAACAGGCAGAAGAAAAAGGACGGCGCGGCACTGGCGTGGCTGCCGGTCCTGGCGCTGTGCGCGATGGCCGTCGCGCCGGCCGGCGCGCAGCTCGCGCGCAAGCCGTCGTACTACCAGCAACAGAACCAGCCACAGCCCGAAGGGCCTGCCGCGCAATTGGTGCCGCGCCCGGCCGTGCCCGCCTCGTTGCCGGCGCTGCGCAGCCAGGGCGATTTCGACACGCTGGCGCGCGTCTACGACGCGGGCACGCCGATGCAGCTGGCCCATGTGCTGTTCGCGATCGACCGACAGGCCAAACCGGCGCGCATGCACTACATCGACACGCCGCGCTTCCAGCTGCACGTGCGCTTCCTGCGCGACACGCGGCTCACGCCGAACACGATCAAGCGCGAGATCGACCGCAACTACCTCGTGCCCGACCGCCGCTTCCTGTTCGGCACGCTGAGCTGGCAGCAGAACATCGGCACCTTCACCTACGAGTTCTGGGAAGGCGACCGGCTCACGGTGCCGCTGCTGCGCGAGGCCGAGGCGCAGGTGAAGGCCAGCTTCTTCGCGCCGGTGAAGTTCAAGACCAACTCCACGCTGCACGAGCGCATCGCGAAGGAGGCCGGCATCGACTTCGTGAGCCAGGAGGCGCTGATCCGCGAGCAGCCCTTCCTGCCGATGAACCTGGGCACCGCCACCGGCCGCGTGCGCATCGTGAACGACGCCTCGGGCCTGAACGCGCTGCTGCCCGACGACATCGCCGTGCTGCGCGAGGTGCCGATCAACCTGCCGCCGGTGGCCGGCGTGCTCACCGAGCGGCCGTCCACGGCGCTATCGCACGTCAACCTGCTGGCCAAGGGCTGGGGCATTCCGAACGCCTACGTACGCGATGCCGCCACGGTGTTGAAGGCGCACGCGGGCCAGTGGGTGGCGTTGAAGGTGGCGGCCTCGGGCTACCAGCTGCGCCGCCTCACGCCGGAAGAAATCGCCGCGCTGCCGCCGCGCGCCGCGCGTGCCGCCGCCACCGGCGCGCTGCCCGGCAGCAAGGCCGCGAAGCCCGACCTGCGCGAGACGCGCCTGCTGCCGCTGGCCTCGCTGCGTGCGCGCCACAGCGTGTATTGCGGCTCGAAGGCGGCCAACCTCGGTGCGGTGCTGGCCGCGCGCATTCCCTCGACCACCGTGCCCGACGGCTTCTGCATTCCGTTCGCGCACTACGACCGCTTCATGCGGTCGAACGGGCTGGCCGAGCGCCTCGCGCGCATGCAGCAGCAGCCCGGCTTCGCGGGCGACCCGCAGGTGCGGCAGAAGGCGCTGGCGCAGCTGCGCGACGAGATCGTGCAATGGCCCGTCGAGCCTGCCACCGCGGCGGCCTGGCGCGCGGCGTGGCAGGCGCAGCTGGGCGGGGGCGGCGTGTTCGTGCGCAGCTCGTCCAACTCGGAAGACCTGCCGGGCTTCAGCGGCGCGGGGCTCTACACCACGGTGCCCAACGTGAAGACCGGCGACGCGCTCGAGCTCGCGGTGAAGAAAGTGTGGGCCTCGGTGTTCAACCCCGAAGCCTGGGAGGCGCGCAGCGCCGCGGGCTTCGGCGCCGAATCGGTGCTGATGGGCGTGTTCGTGCAGACCGCCATCGACTCGACCAACGCCGGCGTGATGATCACGCGCGACCCCTTCGACGCGGGCCACCCGCACGTCACCTACATCTCGGCCAAGCGCGGCATCGGCATCCGCGTGGTCGAGGGCAAGCGCGTGGCGGAGCAGGTGATGTACTCGAGCTGGTCCAAGGCCATCCAGGTGCTCAGCCGCTCGGCCGAGGAGACGGCGCTGCAGCTGGACAAGGACGGCGGCGTGAAGGAAGTGCCCGTGGAAGTCGGCCGCCACGTGTTGACCGACGAACTGGTGGTGCGGCTCGCCGCCGTGGGCGCGGCGGTGAAGCGCACCTTCAATGCGGTCGACCAGGACATCGAATGGGCGACGGTGGGCGACAAGATCGTGCTGCTGCAGGCGCGGCCGTATGTGGAGCGGCGGCGCTAGTTCACTGCGCGCTCAGCCCGGCACGGCGCGCGGGCGGTGGCCCGGCAGCGTGTTCAGCGGAATGCGCAGGTAGGCCACGCCGTTGTCGTCGGGCGGCGGCAGGCGGCCGCCGCGCACGTTGACCTGCATCGACGGCAGGATCAGCGTCGGCACTTCGAGCGTGGCGTCGCGCGCGGTGCGCATGCGCACGAACTCGTCTTCGCCGATGCCGTCGCGCACGTGGATGTTGTGGGCGCGCTGCTGCGCCACCGTGCTCTGCCAGCGCGGCTCGCGCGTGGCGGGCGGGTAGTCGTGGCAGACGTACAGCGTGGTCTCGGGCGGCAGCGCGAGCAGCCGGCGCATCGAACGGTAGAGCTCGCGCGCGTCGCCGCCCGGGAAGTCGGCGCGGGCGCTGCCCAGGTCGGGCATGAAGAGCGTGTCGCCGACGAAGACCGCGTCGTCGACGAGGTAGGCCATGTCGGCCGGCGTGTGGCCGGGCACGCGCAGCGCCTGCGCCTCGATCTCGCCGATGTGAAAGCGTTCGCCGTCCTTGAACAGGTGGTCGAACTGGCTGCCGTCGGGCAGGAAGTCGCGTTCCAGGTTGTAGAGGCTGCGGAAGGTGGCCTGCACCGTGCGGATGTGCTCGCCGATGGCGATGCGCCCGCCGGCCTGCGACTGCACATGGCGCGCGCCCGAGAGGTGGTCGGCGTGCGCGTGGGTCTCCAGGACCCAGTCGACCTGCAGCGCCTGCGCGCGCACGTAGGCCAGCAGGCGGTCGGCCGACGCGGTGTCGGTGTGGCCGGAGCGGAAGTCGTAGTCGAGCACCGGGTCGATGACGGCGGCGCGCTTCGTCGCGCGGTCCCAAGTCACGTAGGACACCGTGCCCGTCGCGGGATCGAAGAAGGCCTGGGTGGTGGCGCGTGGGGGCATGGGGGTCGGGGTCATCGGCGCTCCTTCTGCGGTGCCTGGAAGCCAGGCACTCATTCAATCAATCAAGCGACAAATATTATATGAATTCATATAATGTTATTTCGCGAACTGTCATCCCCCCATGAAGAC